>CP081098.1:547500-807500 GCA_025141015.1 Rhodobacteraceae bacterium M382
TTTGTATTGAGTGTTTGATCGTCCAATCGGACGCACGCAACTTCGGTTGCATTGACATCGTTTAGAGAGAAAATCAATCAACACTGTTTGATCGCCACAAGTACGTGGATGATCTCAGTACGGTTCTGGTTCTTCGCAAGAAGGTCCAGAAGGCGTGATTGGAGATGTTTCCTCGTCTCCTTTGTGCGTATCCCGTCTGAAACGAACAGAGTTGTCCAAGTCAAGTACACTAACCCGGTTCAAATTCTGCACGGATTTGAACCAAATGTTCTTCATCCTCCACACGGGTCCGACCGACATCGGAAGTGTGGGTTCGGGGTGAAGAGCGGGAAAGTATGCTTTTGGTTCAGAAAGTTAAGGCCCCTTTAGTTACCAGCTGGGGTGCCGCGAAAGATCAGTCTTTCTCTTTCTGGATCAAATCAAGCGCGAGAAGGGCGTTTGGTGAATGCCTTGGCAGTAAGAGGCGATGAAAGACGTGATACTCTGCGATAAGCCATGAGGAGCTGAGAATAAGCTTTGATCCATGGATCTCTGAATGGGGCAACCCACCTGAAAGTTCATTATAATTACTTCGGTAGTTTATAATGTTCTTAAACAGGTACTTATAGACTGAATACATAGGTTTATAAGAGCAAACCCGGGGAACTGAAACATCTAAGTACCCGGAGGAAAGGAAATCAATTGATACTCCCCTAGTAGCGGCGAGCGAACGGGGACCAGCCGAGCCAGATGAGTGACTAGAACATGTTGGGAAGCATGGCCATAGCGGGTGATAGCCCCGTATAGGAAGCTTTGATGGACGTATTAAGTAGGGCGGAACACGTGAAATTCTGTCTGAAGATCGGAGGACCACCTTCGAAGGCTAAGTACTCCTTACTGACCGATAGTGAACCAGTACCGTGAGGGAAAGGTGAAAAGCACCCCGACGAGGGGAGTGAAACAGTACCTGAAACCGAACGCCTACAATCAGTTGGAGGGCCCTTGCGGCCTGACAGCGTACCTTTTGTATAATGGGTCATCGACTTGGTCTATCTAGCAAGCTTAAGCCGTTAGGTGTAGGCGCAGCGAAAGCGAGTCTTAATAGGGCGCATGAGTTAGATGGATCAGACCCGAAACCGAGTGATCTAGGCATGATCAGGTTGAAGGTGCAGTAACATGCACTGGAGGACCGAACCCACATCTGTTGAAAAAGATCGGGATGAATTGTGCCTAGGGGTGAAAGGCCAATCAAACTCGGAGATAGCTGGTTCTCTGCGAAATCTATTTAGGTAGAGCGTCATCCGAATACCCCCGGGGGTAGAGCACTGGATGGGTAATGGGGCCCCACAGGCTTACTGATCCTAACCAAACTCCGAATACCGGGGAGTACTAGATGGCAGACACACTGCGGATGCTAACGTCCGTAGTGGAGAGGGAAACAACCCTGACCTACGACTAAGGCCCCTAATTCATGGCTAAGTGGGAAAGCAGGTGGGACGACCAAAACAACCAGGAGGTTGGCTTAGAAGCAGCCATCCTTTAAAGATAGCGTAACAGCTCACTGGTCTAATCAAGTTGTCCTGCGGCGAAGATGTAACGGGGCTCAAGCCATGAGCCGAAGTCTAGGATGCACATAGTGCATGGTAGCAGAGCGTAGTGTGACATAGTCTCATTCCTCCTTAACTCCTTCGGGAGTATTGGAGGAGAGAGGCTTTCGATGAAGCGGGCGCGTGAGCGATCCCGTGGAGAGATCACTAGTGAGAATGATGACATGAGTAGCGACAAAGAGTGTGAGAGACACTCTCGCCGAAAGTCCAAGGGTTCCTGCTTAAAGCTAATCTGAGCAGGGTAAGCCGACCCCTAAGGCGAGGCCGAAAGGCGTAGTCGATGGGAACCAGGTTAATATTCCTGGGCCATGGAGTGGTGACGGATCTCGAAGGTAGTTCATCCTTATCGGATTGAATGGGCTGCTGAGAGGTTCCTGGAAATAGCCCTCCTATAAGATCGTACCCTAAACCGACACAGGTGGACTGGTAGAGAATACCAAGGCGCTTGAGAGAACTATGTTGAAGGAACTCGGCAAAATACCTCCGTAAGTTCGCGAGAAGGAGGCCCGGTTCCTAGGCAACTAGGGGCTGGGGGCACAAACCAGGGGGTGGCGACTGTTTATTAAAAACACAGGGCTCTGCGAAGTCGCAAGACGACGTATAGGGTCTGACGCCTGCCCGGTGCCTGAAGGTTAAAAGGAGGGGTGAGAGCTCTGAATTGAAGCCCAGGTAAACGGCGGCCGTAACTATAACGGTCCTAAGGTAGCGAAATTCCTTGTCGGGTAAGTTCCGACCTGCACGAATGGCGTAACGACTTCCCCGCTGTCTCCAACATAGACTCAGCGAAATTGAATTGCCTGTCAAGATGCAGGCTTCCCGCGGTTAGACGGAAAGACCCCGTGCACCTTTACTACAGCTTCACATTGGCATTAGGCCGAGCATGTGCAGGATAGGTGGTGGGCTTTGAAGCAGAGACGCAAGTCTCTGTGGAGCCTCCCTTGAGATACCACCCTTGCTCTGCTTGATGTCTAACCGCGGTCCGTTATCCGGATCCGGGACCCTGTGTGGCGGGTAGTTTGACTGGGGCGGTCGCCTCCTAAAGCGTAACGGAGGCGCGCGAAGGTTGGCTCAGAGCGGTCGGAAATCGCTCGTTGAGTGCAATGGCAGAAGCCAGCCTGACTGCGAGACTGACAAGTCGAGCAGAGTCGAAAGACGGCCATAGTGATCCGGTGGTCCCGAGTGGAAGGGCCATCGCTCAACGGATAAAAGGTACGCCGGGGATAACAGGCTGATACTGCCCAAGAGTCCATATCGACGGCAGTGTTTGGCACCTCGATGTCGGCTCATCTCATCCTGGGGCTGGAGCAGGTCCCAAGGGTACGGCTGTTCGCCGTTTAAAGAGGTACGTGAGCTGGGTTTAGAACGTCGTGAGACAGTTCGGTCCCTATCTGCCGTGGGTGTAGGATACTTGAGAGGAGTTGCCCCTAGTACGAGAGGACCGGGGTGAACGAACCACTGGTGGACCAGTTGTCGTGCCAACGGCAGTGCTGGGTAGCTATGTTCGGACAGGATAACCGCTGAAGGCATCTAAGCGGGAAGCCCCCCTCAAAACAAGGTATCCCTGAGGACCGAGGTAGACCACCTCGTCGATAGGCCAGAGATGTAAGCATGGTAACATGTTCAGTTGACTGGTACTAATGGTCCGATAGGCTTGATTTGATCCAGTAAAAGTAAGACTGCTGGCCTCATGTAGCGCTCCGCGCAATAGGCCAACAAAACTGGAACCAAACAAAAGCATACAGCCCCAAAAAATCTTGGCTTGGACAGCACAATGTTGATTGATCTCTATCCGCTCTGACAATGAATGGGTGACAACGCGCTTTCCTTTGGAAAACGCTGTCTGTCACTCTCACTGTCCGAGAGCGGACAGTGAGTATTTATTCGGTTTGGTGGTCATAGCACGAGTGAAACACCCGGTCCCATCCCGAACCCGGAAGTTAAGCACCGAAGCGCCAATGGTACTGCGACTTAAGTCGTGGGAGAGTAGGTCACCGCCAAACCTAATAAATACTCACAAAATCTCTCAATTCGATCCAAAACACACACCCTCCCAAAAAAACACCAGACAAACTAAAATAATCGCAAGTCGATATGTCTGGATATTCGTGTATGACCTGCCTGGTTGCCATCGGGTTGATGGCTGTCGGCCCAGGTGGCGTTAGCCCAAAGCATGGGTGGGCTCCGCTGCCTGTCTGGGTATCTGGCCGATAGCATGAACGCGCGGTATGTCTTGGCCAGATGGCATCTTAACTTGCCAAAATGTCGTGACAATCTCTTCTGGTTCGTGTCGTTTGACACCCCGCTTTGATCACCGGGTTCCCAAATACAGGGGCGGGCCATTTCATTGGCGGAGGTTCAGGATTTTAGTTTCTCAGTCAAAATCCAAGTGATCAAGGAAGTCGATACAAATCGTATGCCTTGCGCATAACCGTCGGAAGATCCGAAACACGAAAATCACGCAAACCAATAACCTCATACGGACTACCAGGACTGAAATCTGCGGGAAATTCGGCATATTGCACCGCCAGTATCAGGTGAAAATGCGTGAACGTATGGCGCACTTCGACCTTCAATTCGCGCCATTGGGCGGCAAAGGGTGGCGCAGGGTTTGGTGCGTCGGTCCAATCAGATCCCGGCCAGCCGAGCATCCCGCCCAACAATCCCGAATCGGGGCGCCGTTCCAGCAACCAGTCGCCGGTTTTGGACTGGGCGATGTAAACAATGCCGTATCGCGTCGGCTTGGGTTTCTTGGGCGTCTTGCGAGGAAGTTCAGGAGCAGTGCCGGCATCGCGTGCCTTGCATGGAAGACGCCAAGGACAGATTCCACAGGCTGGCGACTTTGGTGTGCAGATGGTCGCGCCCAGATCCATCACAGCCTGTGCATAATCCCCGGGGCGCGCATTTGGTGTCAGATCTGCGGCTAGGCGTTTGAGTTCAGGTTTGACGCCCGGCAAAGGTGTATGAATGTCGTGCAATCGCGACATCACCCGTTCGACATTTCCGTCCAGTACAGTTTCAGGCCGATCAAACGCTATCGATGCGACGGCTGCTGCTGTATAGGGGCCTACCCCGGGAAGTGTTAGAAGCTCGTCATACGTATCAGGAAAAACACCACCGTATTCTGTCACGATGACTCGGGCGCATTTCAATAGATTGCGCGCCCGTGCGTAATACCCAAGCCCTGCCCATTCGCCCATAACGTCCGCGTCCTGGGCTGCGGCCAGAGCGGATACCGTCGGCCAGCGTCGTGTAAACCGTTCAAAGTAGCTGACCACGGCTGCCACAGTTGTTTGTTGAAGCATGATTTCGGACATCCAGACCCGGTAGGGATCCGGGGCGGTTCCGGTGGACCGCTCTTTGGGGCCAATCCGCCAAGGCATTGAACGGGCATTGCGGTCATACCAATTCAGAATGTCCTGGCTCAGTTCGTCCGGAGTCCAGTCTAGGTCACGCATTCTTTACACTTTCATTTCCGGTTTTGCTGGTACATGTCTCAGCGCTCTTTACAATAGGCGGCACAATCGAGCAAAACCATCACCATGCCACCCAGACGATCAACAACCCGCGGTTTTAAACGCACAGCGTCGCTTCTGAGCGATCAAATTCGTCGTGCAGGGGAAAGCCGGGGGTTTGCGGTCTCTAGGTTGCTGACCCATTGGCCGGAAATTGTTGGCGAAAATATTGCTGCGATCGCGCGTCCCGTCAATATAGGTTACGGCCGTGGTGGATTTGGGGCAACTTTGACAGTGTTGACTACCGGTGCCCAGGCACCGATGCTGGACATGCAAAAAGAACAGTTGCGCGCCAAGGTCAACGCCGTCTACGGCTATAACGCGATCAGCCGGATACGGTTGACTCAGACTGCACCAACTGGATTTGCTGAAGGCCAGGCCCAGTTCTCGCATGGCGCAAAACCCACAGCCCGGACACCGTCAGCTGATGTTGTCAAAAAGGCGGAAGAAACAACCAAACCAATCGAAAACGACATGTTGCGCGAGGCCCTGGAACGATTGGGGCGTAACGTGATGACAAAACAGAAAAACCAAGGAAAGGGTGAAAAATGACCCGTCTAATGTCCGGTGTCTTTGCACTGGTTGCTCTTGTTGCCGGTGGTTATGCCGTGATGGGGTGGCAGGCATCCGCCCCTACCATACCTGAGAACCTGTTGGTCGGGGCAGCCAATGCCCAGGAGGCCGCTGATATCGACACGTCCACGATTGTCGAAATGGTACAGGGTGCCGAAGACGCGCCGATTACGTTGATTGAATACGCGTCTTTTACCTGTCCGCATTGCGCCAATTTCCACGCTGGGCCCTATAAACAGATCAAGGCGGACTACATAGACACCGGCAAGGTCAAATTCATCTTTCGCGAGGTTTATTTTGATCGCTACGGATTGTGGGCCTCAATGGTGGCGCGGTGCTCAGGGCCGGAGAAATTCTTTGGCATCACCGATCTGATCATGAAGGGTCAATCCGAATGGGCCCGTGCAGGCAGCGCCACCGAAATCGTCGATGGGCTGCGCAAGATCGGTCGCTTGGCCGGGACGGACAGCGATCAACTTGAAGCGTGCCTGATGGATTCCAACAAGGCCCAGACTTTGGTGACATGGTACCAGGAACACGCGACCGCCGATGGAGTCGAATCCACGCCCTCGTTCATCATGAACGGGAAAAAGGTTGAAAACCAAGCTTATGAAGACTTCAAAAAATTGCTCGACGCCGAGCTGGAAGGCTAAGTAAACGATCCGGGTGGGCGGCCAACGCCCGCCCGGCGACATATCAAGGTGGCGGTGCGGTGATTTTCAAACGCTCCCGCAGCCCCTCGTCCCCCTGAATCTTTAGGCGCACCGGCAGGGTGACGACCTTGGTCCGAAACGACAGCGGCAATCGCACGGCATCCTTTTCCGTCGTGACCAATTGCGCATTCAAAGATTTGGCATCGTTCTCCAATCTTGACAGCAGGGCGGCCGACAGTTTCTGGTGGTCATCCAGCGCTTCTGAGCGGCAAATCTCGGCCCCTAGACTGCGCAGGGTGGTAAAGAATTTTTCGGGGTGTCCAATACCCGCAAAGGCCAGCACGCGTGTCCTTTCCCAGGGCATTCCGGTTTGTAACGGCTCTACTTTCCCCACGTAATGAGGCAGGGCACCAAGCTGTGCTGCCCACTGATCCTTGAACGAGTTTTGGGCGTCATCGTCTCCCAGTGACAGAACCAGGTCGGCGCGTTTCAACCCGACGTCCACAGGTTCGCGCAGCGGTCCGGCTGGCAGGCAACTGCCGTTGCCAAACCCATGTCGTGCATCGACCACAATAACGGAAAGGTCCTTTGCAACTGACGGGTTTTGAAACCCGTCATCCAGGATCAGAACTGTTGCGCCTGCTTCGACTGCGGCCCTGGCTCCGGCTGCGCGATCTCTGGAAACCCAGACCTCGGCAAAGGCCGCCAGCAGCAGCGGCTCGTCCCCGACGTGCTGTGCCTTGTGGCGGCTGGGTTCGACCTGAACCGGCCCTTCGAGTGTGCCGCCGTATCCACGCGAAACAATGTGCGGCTCATGGCCCAGATCGCGCAGGGTCTCGGCCATCCAGATGACGGTCGGGGTTTTGCCAGTGCCGCCGGCATTCAAATTTCCGATACAGATGACCGGCACATCGGGTCGATAGGGGGTGCCTTTGGCCAGGCGTCTGGCTGTGGCCATTGCATAGAGCCCCCCCAGAGGGGTGAGCAACAACCGCTTCAGGTCAAAACCTGCAGGGGGTTTGTTCCAGAAATCAGGAGCCCGCATACTGTGTCTCCTGTTGATCCAGAAAAGTCTGAATGTCATCGACCAGCAGATCCGCCAGCTGTGCCCCTTCGGTGACGACTTCCCATCCCGCCACGGCCATGCTGGCGGCTTTGTCCGGGGCGGACAAGTGGGTGATCTTGGTCGCCAGGTCCTGACTGTTGTTGATCTGGATCGCTGCCTTGTCCGTGGCCAACCGGTTGTACAGCGCCCGGTTGCGCCGCACTCCGGGGCCAAACAGAACAGCAGACCCCAATGCCAGAGCTTCCATGGGGCAGTGTCCTTGCCACGCGGGTTCCAGAGAGCCCGCAATCAGGCTGACGGGGGCAACCCGGTACCACAGCCCCAGACCGTCCTGGGTACAGGCCAACAGGACCTGGGTATTGTCGCTGGGCATCTCACCTCGATCCCAGTCGGTGCACCGCAATCCGCTGTGTTCAACTGCGTCAAACAACGCATCGCGATTTCGATCGCAATCTACCACAATCACCAACAGCAACCGATGCAGTCGACGCAACGCATCCCGATGTGCGGTCAGAATTGTTTCGAATTCTTCGGGTTCTGCATAAGCCGCCAACCAAACGGGACGCCCCCCCAGCGAGTCAGTGAGTTCACTCAGGTCGTCCGGATGGTAATAGGGCGGAGTCACCGAACTGCGCATGCTGGTTGTGCGTTTGATTAGATCCGTGGAATAGCCGACCCGCACGAGCCGTTCTTGGGCGTCTTTGGACGGGGTGTAAACAAACGAAAAACACTCCATCATGCGTTGCGTGACATCCGTCAGCCATCGGCGGCGGCGTGTCGGAACTTCATCAGCCTGAATGTCGGCCAATAACATGCACGTCCCCCGGTCTTGGGCTGTTCGGATCAATGTCGGGCGTAACCCGCCGCCTGTCCACATGCACAGGCCAGGCTGGTGCCGATCCAGAAATTGACGGGCTCCGGATGCCGTGTCGGATGTGGGCAGGCCGCCCCGTTCATCGCAACCCTCAGGGAGGGCAAGACTGGCCAATGCGGATTCGGTTGTGACCAGAACCCGCAGATCGGGGCGTGTGGTTTTGAGTCTTCTGGCGATATCTCCCAAAGCGCCCAGTCGTTCGGCCGATGTCGCGTGCATCCAGATCGACATTGCTTTTATCTTCTTGTGAGAAGACCCGTTTCCCTCGCCCTGTTCGGGATTTCGGGTCAGTGCAATACGTGCTTTTTGTGCCAGAGATTGGGACATTGAATCAATCCGGCGTGCTCAGTGCACCCAGGATCTGGGCGTGCAAATCCAGGTTTGACGCAATAACACCGTTCAACATGGGATGAGGGTTGTTGAACCGCAACTGGGCACCGGAGCGATCTGTGCAACATGCACCGGCTTCGCGCAAAATCAGATCACCGGCGGCAATATCCCACTCCCAACTGGGGCGCAGGGTCAACATGCCGTCAAATCGACCCTGGGCCACGGTGGCCAAACGGTACGCCAAAGAAGGTCGGTAGCTGCGGGTAAAAGCGGGGACATGGCCGTTTTGCCAGTGTTCGGGTTGCAGGTTGGGACGAGCTGCCAGAATTTCGGCCTCTGCAAGGAGCCGGCAATCAGAGCGCCGGATCGGGTCACCGTTCAAAAAGGCACCTTGGTTCGCTGCTGCCGTAAACATCATGTCCCGCAGCGGTAGATAGATGACCGCTGCGGAAACGACACCGTGTTCGGCCACGGCCAAAGAATGGGCCCAGGTGCGAGACCCATCGGCAAAACTGCGGGTGCCATCAATCGGGTCGATGATAAACACCCGGTCCCGGCTCAACCGATCAGCTGTGTCTTCGGTTTCTTCCGACAGCCAGCCATAGTCAGGGCGTGCGCCGGGCAAGCGATCTTCGAGCATGGCGTTCACTGCCAGGTCTGCTTCGGTCACGGGACCGGCACCATCGGGTTTGTCCCAACGGCGTGCGTCTTTGCCAGTGTATGTCGTGGCAATCCGACCAGCTTCGCGTGCAGCGTCGATCAAAAGGTCCAGGTCAGCTGCCGGCAAGGGTCATACCCTCGATCAGAATTGATGGAACCACGCGTGAAAGATAGGGGCGGGCGTCATTGCCGGGAATGATGCGGCCCAACATGTCCCGCAGGTTGCCAGCAATGGTACATTCGTTGACTGGGTGGGTGACTTCGCCGTTTTCCACCCAGAACCCTGATGCGCCGCGTGAATAGTCACCGGTGTTGGGGTTGATGGTGGATCCGATCAGCGAAGTGATCAGCAGGCCAGTGCCCATATCCCGCAGCAGGTCTTGGCGGGTGTGATCCCCTGGGGTCAGTTCGATGTTCCAGTTCGCCGGTGACGGTGGAGAGCCGGCCCCACGCGCCGCGTTGGCGGTGCTGCGCAGCCCCAGCTGACGGGCGCTTCCCAAATCCATGGTCCACCCCGTCAGAATGCCGTTTTCAACAATGGCCCGTCGTTTGGTCGCCAGCCCTTCGGCGTCAAACGGTCGTGAGCCAGGGATGCGTACCCGGTGCGGATCTTCGATGATGGACAGCCGGTTGGGTAGCACCTGTTTGCCGTTGGCATCCAGCAACCATGATGATCCGCGAGCGATGGATACACCATTGATGGCTGACAGGAGATGTCCGATCAGGGACGAAGAAATCCTTTCGTCAAACAGGACGGGATAGCAGCCTGTCTGTGGCTTGCGTGCATTCAGGCTGGCCACCGCGCGTTCGCCGGCGGTTTGACCGATTTCCTGGGCGCTGCGCAGGTCCGTTTGAAAGATCCGGGAATCGCCGTCATAGTCCCGTTCCATGTCCGCCCCGGTGCCGGCAATTGCGACGCAAGAGAGCGATCTGCTGGTCCGCCGGTAGCCGCCCGAAAATCCGTTGCTGGCTGCCAGATGCACGCCATGCATGCCATACCCGGCGGCCGCCGATTGAACCTGTGTCACACCGGGCACGGCTTTGGCCACGGCTTCGGCCCCCAGCGCGTCCGCCATCAGGGCATCGGGATCGGGTTCCGGGCTACTGTCTTCCAACTCATAGGCGGCGATATCCCACCCTTGGGCCAAATCGTCGGGCTCTGCCAGGCCGATATGCGGATCTTGGGGCGCTTCGCGGGCCATTGCCACCGCCCGTTCGGCCATCGCGGCCAGTGTTTCCGGTCGGCTGTCGGAGGCGGACACAATGGCCTGGCGTTGACCTACGAGGACCCGCAATCCCAGATCCGTGCCCTCAGAGCGTTCTGCATGTTCCAGTGTTCCTTCGCGGACTTCGATCGAAACCGAATTTCCCTGAACGGCCAGCGTGTCTGCCGCGTCAGCCCCGGCTTTCAGGGCAGCTTCCATCAGGGCGTGGCTCAGATCTTGCAAGGATTGGGTCATGAGGCTCTTTCGTGTCAGGTCTGAGACAGAGCTAGCCAGAGCAGCGCCAAGCTGCAAGGCCTGCACGTACAAAAAGGGCCGCGTCTGGCGCAGCCCCTTGGAATTGGCATCAGGTTGGGATCATTTGATCCGTTGACCATTTGCAATGATGTGACCCTGATCGTTGATTTCGATTTTTGATGTCAGCGTATCCGGCGTCTCCCCCGGTACGGCCAGCATACCCATCATCATCCGGGCCCCCATCGCGTCTTCTTCCGCCAGGAAACCCATTTGGATCAAACGGTCGATCAGGCCATTCGCACCGCTGATGGACAGGTTGGCCACGCCGCTGGGGGCGGGCATTCCATCAAAGCTTTGCAGATCAGTGTTGTCAAAGGTGAAGTCCCCGGTGCCGGCGATTTTGGCGCCAGCAGCGGCAACCTGCAAATCGTTGACGGTCAACGCGTTTAATTCGCCCGGAGGCTGGTCGCCCATTTCCGCAGCGGACTCCGGATCCATCAAATCAAACAGCATCTTTGCCTTGCCCGAAAGATCGACCACAATCGTCGCAGGGTCCCGCGGCATGATGGCGGCCGGATCGACCATCCCCCACAGCATGTCAGGCACTGTGAATTCGGTCAGGCTGATACCAAAGGCAAAATCCTGTTCAGCGTCCGATTTTGCAATCGGCATGGACATGTTGAACCCGAACCCGGACATGGACAGCATGATGGGAAACGGGAGCTCTCCGCTGCTGATCGACATGCTGGTGGCTTTTTGTTGCACGTCATACGACAGGTGAGTCGCGCTCATGGCGACGCCGACGGCACCGTCTTGTGTCTGACCTTCAAACCCAAAGGTTTCACCATCGCCGGCACCGCTCATCGAAGTTGTGGCCTGGCCGTAGCTAAATGTGCCATCAAAGGAAAATCCCGCGTCCAGCATGGCGCGCACATCATTTGGATTGGCATCGGCCGGGACTGCAGCGGTTCCTTGAAACCCTATTTGGTTCAACGTGCCGTTAAAGCTGGCCTGATCATCAGAGTCCGGGTCTTTGAACCCGAGTTGGTAGGTCAGGCTGTCCGCGCTCATATTTTGGGCGTAACTGCGCCCCTCGGCTACGATGGTCTGGGTGCTGCTGGCCACGTTATTCATGGTCATGGCAAAATTCCCGACCGAGGCGGGGACCGCTTCGCCATCGACATTCAGCGATTTCAGCGCAATGGATGCAGTGGATGCAGAATAGTCGCTGGTCATGTCGTCTGGATCGCCAGATACGGTCATGACCGCGTCGGCATGGGCATAGTTCAGCTCGATATCGACAGATTCTTCGCCGTCCGGGCGCATGGACATGAGCATTGGGAATTCCGCGGGCAGCGTGACATTCACAGAGCCGTCGCCATTATCAGTGAACACAAGCTGGGGCATAGTCATCGTGACGACGCCCTCTGCGTCCGGGACTTGCATTCCCAGCGACAGGTCGCTGACCGTCAGAACGCCACCTGATTGTGACTCTTGGGCAGAAATATCATAGCCCATTCCGGTCAAATAGGATTTCCAGTCGGACCAGACCTCCTGAGGGCTGACATCGGCCCAACCGGTGGAGGTTGAAATAGCAAAAATGGATGCCGCACTCAGCCCGCGTGCGAATGAAACAGACATATGAGAACCTTTCGTGGTGAATTTGTGCGATATGGTCTGCGCTTGCGGCCCGGGCGTCAAGGGGGCAGGGGTGGACCTGTTCCCCCTTGCGCTTTACCACGGTCGGTGAAACCGCAAGGGGAGATAGATGTGATGAACATGGGTGGGAAAACTGTCCTGATCACCGGCGCCAGCCGTGGAATCGGGGCCGAAGCCGGGCGGGTTTTCGCCGATGCAGGTGCCAATGTCGCCTTGTTGGCCCGCAGCGCGGACCAGATTGATGCGCTGGCCGCTGAAATTGGCGACGCCGCCATGGCGCTGTCCTGTGACATCAGTGACTATACGGCAGTGGCCGCAGCAGTTCAGGCCTGTGTGGACCGGTTTGGCGGCATTGATGTGTTGATCAACAACGCAGGTGCGATCGAACCGATTTCCCATCTGGCTGCTGCAGATCCCGATGACTGGGGGCAGGTGATCGATATCAACCTCAAAGGCGTCTTCTATGGGATGCGTGCCGCGGTGCCGCTGATGCGGGCGCGTGGCGGATCTGTTCTGACCATCAGCTCCGGCGCAGCCCACGGTCCGGTCGAGGCCTGGAGCCATTATTGCGCCTCCAAGGCGGGCGCAGCGATGCTGACACAGTGCCTGGACAAGGAAGAGCGCGCCAACGGCATTCGTGCTATCGGACTGTCACCGGGCACTGTCGCGACACAGATGCAGAAAGAGATCAAAGCCAGTGGCATCAACCCAATCAGCCAATTGGCCTGGGAAGATCACATTCCTGCCGATTGGCCTGCGCGTGCATTGCTGTGGATGTGCGGCTCTGACGCTGATTCCTATTTGGGGCAGGAAATTTCCTTGCGGGATGAAAGCATTCGAAAACAGGTTGGGCTGATATGATCGAATTGACCAAGGTGGACGGGCTGTGGACCGTCACCATCAACCGTCCTGACAAGGCCAATTCCCTGACCGAAGAGATGCTGGGCGATTTGGCGGACATCGCCGAAAGCGCCGGTGATGCGCGGGCGCTGATTCTGACCGGTACGGGAAAAGTGTTCAGCGCCGGTGCCGATCTGGAAGAGGCGCGCAATGGTCTGGCACTATCCGGGGTATGGGAACGTTTGTCTTCGGCTATCGCCGCGTTGCCCTGTCTCAAGATTGCGGCGCTGAACGGGACATTGGCAGGTGGGGCCAACGGAATGGTGTTGGCCTGTGATCTGCGTATCGCGGTGCCCAACGCCAAAGTGTTTTATCCGGTGATGAAACTGGGGTTCCTGCCGCAACCTTCGGACCCCAAACGCATGGCGGCGCTGATCGGCCCGGCCCGGACCAAGCTGATCCTGATGAGCGGGCAAAAGATCACCGCACAGCAGGCCTATGACTTTGGCCTGATCGACCGGATCGTTCCGCCCGAAGACCTGATGCAAACCGCCCACGATCTGGTGGCCGACAGTGTGGCGGCCAAGCCCGAGATAGCCCGCGGAATCATGGACATGTGTCAGTGAAACGGTTGTCAGGTGTGCGCCTGAGGGTCGCGGACATGGGTCCGTTGATTACCTTTTACACAGACGTTATGGGAATGACTGCGACAGCGGACACGCAAGGATGGCGGCTGGGGTATCTGGGCGCAGATGCCGATCTGATTCTCTTGCCCGGCGGGTTATCCTATTTGCACAGCCAAGATCAGAGGTACTGGAAAATCGGTGTTACCCTACCGAATCTGGCGATGGCACATGCACAGTTGCGGGCCGCAGGCGTTCAGGTGTCACAGCCTCGGCAGTTTCTCGATATCGGCTATATGGCGCATCTGAGCGATCCCGCAGGATTCGTGATCGAGCTGCTGCAATGGGATTTTGATGGAAACCGCCCCCCGGATGCCGGGAATGCGTCGCTGCCGTTGGGCGGGCAAGCCCGCATCGGCCAGATCACTCTGCGCACCGGCGATATGGCCGCCGAACGTGACGCATATTCCGACATGCAAGTGCTGTCGGTTCAAAATGTTGCTGACCATGGCTTTGATCTGCATTTCTTGGCCTATGCCCATGAAACGCCACCTGTGCCCGACGTGACGGCGGTTGCGAACCGCGAATGGTTGTGGAAACGGCCTTACACCTTGTTGGAATTCCAGCATGTGGCCGGCGTCAACTTTGCTCCGACGTCGGCATTTGAAGGGTTGGAGATTACCGGGTGAAGGAGGTGCGTTTGCGCCGCTTTCCCGGAACCCGCGATTGGAAGTCGGGAGGGCGTTTGTGAACTCATGCGATGAATTTGACCATTCGGGGGTGCGCCTGCAGGGCAGTAATCGTTGCATACTGCCGTGCCAGTTCGGTTTCTGTGAACGTAGTGTGGATCTCGCGCTGGCATATATCATGCAACAACACAGTTGGTCCCCCCTTGCCTCCTTTCAGTTTTGGGATCAGATGGTGCACACTTTGCGAAACGCCGGGCGGGATTGGTCGGTGGCATAGCGGGCATATCGGGTCGGATTCTGTCATGGCCAGCACATGATGCGGCATTCTGACATTTGGGCAAGGGGACAGGTCATGCAGGCGCATTTTGACGCTGTGGTTATCGGGGCCGGACCCGCAGGATTGATGGCCGCAGGAGAAATTGCGGCTGCGGGGCATCGGGTGTTGGTCGCCGAAGCCAAGCCGTCAGTCGCGCGCAAGCTGCTGATGGCCGGGAAGTCGGGATTGAACCTGACCAAAGACGAGCCGCTGAGCCAATTTCTGACCGCCTATCGCGAAGCTTCCAACTGGTTGTCGCCGGTGATCTCTGCGTTTGATGCCCAGGCGATACAGGATTGGGCCCAGGCACTGGGGCAAGATACTTTTGTCGGCTCGACAGGGCGGGTGTTCCCCAAGGTGATGAAAGCCTCGCCTTTGGTGCGGGCGTGGATGGCACAATTGACCAACCTCAACGTCGATGTGCGCACCCGCTGGCAGTGGACCGGATGGGATGGCGACGCGGTGTGTTTTGACACACCTGACGGAGCACAACAGGTCAGCGCCACTGCAACGGTTCTGGCCTTGGGCGGAGCGAGCTGGTCCCGGTTGGGTTCGGATGGAAGCTGGGCACAGATCCTCGCCGATCGCGGAGTTGGTCTCGCGCCTTTTGCGCCTGCAAATGCCGCGCTTTGTGTGAATTGGAGCCCCCATATGACACCCCATTTCGGTGGGGCGCTGAAATCCATGCGTTGGACAGCGGGTGATCTGACATCGCGGGGCGAAGTCACGCTATCGCGACATGGATTAGAGGGTGGGGGGCTGTATTCGTTGACCCCGGCCTTGCGTCAGGGTGCGGACCTGATGGTCGACTTGTTGCCAGACCTCAGCGTCGAAGTGCTGGAGAGCCGATTGTCGAAAAAACCGGCCAAGTTGCGGCTGGCGCATTGGCTCAGGAATGGACTGCGGTTGCCGCCTGCCAAAGTTGCGCTGTTCTTTGAAATGACCAAAGGCGCGGACTTACCCCGATCCCAATGGGTTGCAACCGTCAAATCCCTGTCCATTCGCCATCAGGGACTGCGTCCGATGGATGAAGCGATTTCAACTGCGGGCGGCGTCAGACAGGCAGCTCTAGATGATGGGTTGATGCTGCGAGAACTCCCAGGAGTGTTTTGCGCGGGGGAGATGTTGGATTGGGAAGCCCCGACCGGGGGCTATTTGCTGACCGCATGTTTCGCGACCGGGCGCTGGTCCGGGCGGGCGGCGGCAGAGTGGATTTCGCGATAATCGCCCCTACCGCCAACTATTATTTCATCAACGCTGCAACATTGCGGAATGCGTCACGGCTGCGCATCTGCTTGGTATAGGCTTGGATTTTTTCGTCGCCCACCGGGAATTTGGCGCTAAAGGCCCAATTCAGACAATGGGTCAGGATGATATCTGCGATGGTCATCGTGTCGCCTTGCAGGAATGGGCTGTCGAACTGAGCGGACAGGCGTGCAAGATTGGTTTCAAATTCCCATTTCAGACTGGATTTCACTTCGGGACAGCGCTTCTCCTGTGGCAGGACAAAGCTGTGCCGGGCGGCGGTCCACAGCACAGCGTCGATTTCGTCCAGAACCATATGGGTCAGCGCATCCTGTTTGGCACGTTCAAGGGTGCCGGCCGGATGGGTCAGCTTGCCGTGTTTGTCTGCCAGATAGGTGATGATCGCAGTGGAATCGGTGATCACCGTTTCGCCATCTTTGAAAGCGGGGACCTTGCCCGAAGGGTTCAGGGCGGTGATTTCCGGGCTCTGAGGGGCCATTTGAACCAAGTCATAGGGTTCACCCATTTCCTCGAGCGCCCACAAGACCCGGAACGTGCGAGTCGTGGGTTTGCCATATACGGTATACATCTGTGGTCTCCTGTCTGTTTGGGTCAGCTTGCCTGCCAGGCGCAGGGCGTCAAGATGAACGGGACGGAAGGAAATGAATTCAGCGCGAGCGGGCCAGCATGGCCAGCCGAATCAATGCCCGTTCGATCAAGGCCATAGCCGGGGCCGTTTGCCCCGCTGACCGCAATTGCAGGTCGGTATCGGTCAGGATGGTCAATGCCGTTTCCAATTTGTGCGGACCCCAGGCCTGGGCCTGGCGCAACACCCGGTCGCGGCGTTTTCCATACAGCGGCGGACGCATTCTGCCGATACCCTGGGCTGCCCCCCCTGGATCCGATGCACAGGTGTAAAGCGTGCGGAAATGCCGGGTGGCCCCGATACACAGGGTCACGGCAGCTGTTCCTTGGGATTGCAGCCGCCGGATCAGTGGGCCGATTTCGCCGCTGCGGGCCTCGGCCACCACGTTCAGAACATCATCCAGGGCAGCTTCGGTAGATTGGGGGGCTACAGCGTCGATGTCATCCAGCGTCAGCGGGTTGTCGTCCTGAAATTTGTACAGTGCCAGCTTTTCGATCATTCGGGTGAAATCGCCGGGGCCGATGTCATTCGCAATATCAGTCAACATCGACATGGCATCATTGGGGACATTGCGGATCCCGGCCTCGCCCAGGATCCGTTCAATTTCGGACCGCGACGGCGGGTCGTCATAGATTCCGACGGCAAAGGCATTGCGATGCCCTTCAAACGCCTTGCGCAGTTTCGATGTGGCCTTTAATTGCCCGGCGGTCACGATGATCTGTGCGTCGCCCTGAGCCCAGTCTTCCAGCGCAGCCAATATCGACTTGGCTGCGGTTTCGGTCGCGTCTTCGACAAACACGGCACGGGGACCGGGGAAAAAGCCCACGGCCTTGATCGCGTCAATCAACTGCGCGGGATCCGAACGCAGGTCGTTTGCCGGCATCCGCGTCAGGCGCATTTCTTCGTCGGCATTGGCCCCCAGAAGAGCGGCCAGCACCTGTTGACGTTTCAAGGCAACTCGCATTGTGTCACCGCCATAGATCAGCAGACCGGTCTGGTCCGGGTCGGGGCGGGCAAAGTAGCCGTCCGCCTCGCGTGGCGAGAGCTTCACGCGCCAAGTCCCTGAGTGGCGTAAAGCCGGGAGCTGATCTGATCTGCCAGAATCACCATCAGCCGTTCCCGCGCATCTCGTTCGCCCGCGAATGTATCAACGGTCGACCCGGTGGCAGAGTAGCCGGTGAAGTTTTCAACAGTGCCTTTTGTCACAACAACATCATCGGCAACCCGGACCAGAGCATACGTTGTAACCCCGACAATCGAATAGCGTGTGATAACGTTGCTCAGAGTCAGGGCCTGGCCTTCTTCTTCGGTTTCCAACGTCAGGTCCAGACGGTATTCACCACCTGACCCCCGGCCGATCCGCTCCTCGAGATGGCGCACAAGGAAATAGCTGTCCTTGGTGTTCGGGGCCTGCACCAGAACATTGTCATACAGTGCCTGCCCCGTGCCGCCGGGGGCGTGCACCGGGGTAAAGCCACAGGCGGCGGTCAACAGCATCAATGCCGCAAGAACGCCGGTCATGTTCAAGCGTGCCATGTTCATGATCGTTCCCTTTACACGCTTTGCGCCGCAATGGCGGCGATGATCAGCGCCCGCCAATTGGCAGGCGGGCGCTGTTTCAGATCAGGCGACCACGTTCACGATGCGGCCCGGAACGACGATTACCTTTTTGGGGGTGCCGCCATTCAACACCTTCTGCACAGCTTCGTGCGCAAGCGCGATTTTTTCAACCTCTGCCTTGTCCATGTCTGCGGGAACGTTGATTTCCGCGCGGCGCTTGCCGTTGATCTGGATTGGCAGGGTGACTGTGTCATCGATCAACATCGCGTCGTCCGCAACCGGCCAGGGCGCTGTCGCGATCAGACCTTCGCCGCCCTGATGGGCCCAGATGTCTTCGGACAAATGCGGAGTCATTGGCGACATCAGCTGGGCCAGGGTCATGATGGCCTGCCGCTGCGCGGCGTGACCAGCCTTGGATTTGGCCAGGGTGTTGGTAAAGGCATAGAGCCGCGCGATAGAGGCATTGAACCCAAAGGATTCGAGCCCCACAGTCACATCGTGAATCGCCTTGTGGGTTTCGCGCAGCAGGTCATCGTCGCCTTGCCCCTTTGAAGTCGGGTCCATTGCGGCGATCTTGTCGCACAGTTTCCAGACGCGGCTGAGATGCTTGTGGGTGGCCTCTGCCCCCGAAGCGGTCCATTCCACATCCCGCTCGGGCGGCGAATCGGACAGCACGAACCAGCGGGCGGTATCCGCACCAAAGGCCGAGATGATAGACACCGGGTCGACCACGTTCTTTTTGGACTTTGACATTTTGGCGGAGGGGATGATTTCCACCTCGGTTCCGTCTGCCAGTTTGCCGTCGGTCACATCCTCGGGCAGGTGGTAAACCGGGCGGCCATTCGGGCCGGGGGTCTGATAGATTTCATGCGTGACCATCCCTTGGGTGAACAGCGCATCGAATGGTTCGATGGCTTTTTCAGGCAGGTGACCGGTGATCTTCATGGCGCGTGCAAAGAAGCGAGAATAGAGCAGGTGCAGAATCGCGTGTTCGATGCCGCCGATGTATTGATCGACATTCATCCAGTATTCGGCCTCGGCCAGATCGGTCGGTGTTTCGGCACGCGGGGCTGTGAAGCGGGCGAAATACCACGATGAATCAACAAATGTGTCCATCGTGTCGGTTTCGCGCTGGGCGGGCTTGCCACAGGATGGGCAGACACAGTCGCGCCAGGTTGGGTGGCGGTCCAACGGGTTGCCGGGTTTGTCGAACGTCACGTCATCGGGCAGGCGAACCGGCAGGTTTTCCTTTTTCTCAGGCACCACTCCGCAATCGTCACAGTGCACGACGGGAATTGGGCAACCCCAATAGCGTTGACGGGACAGGCCCCAATCGCGCAGGCGATATTTGGTGACTCCCTCGCCCCAGCCTTGCTGTTCGGCAAAATCGACGGTGGTGTTGATGGCCTCTTCGCCGGTGGCCTCGTCCAATCCGGCAAAGTGATCGACCCAGCGGACTTTTTCAGATTTGGCGGGGACGAACGCGTCCTTGGCAACCGGCGTGTTATCGTCCAGCGCAAAGAATGTGTCGATCACCGGCAGATCATACTTGCGGCAGAAATCCAGGTCGCGCTGGTCGTGCGCGGGGCAGGCAAAAATCGCACCGGTCCCATAATCCATCAGGATGAAGTTCGCGATCCAGACCGGCAATTCCCACTCCGGGTTCAGCGGGTGTTTGACACGGATGCCGGTGTCATAGCCCAGCTTCTCGGCGGTTTCGATTGCTTCTTCGGTGGTGCCGCCCTTGCGGCATTCCGCAAGAAATGCAGCCAGTTCAGGGTTACCCTGTTCCAGCTCCTTGGAAATCGGGTGGTCAGGCGAAATGCCAACAAAGGACGCGCCATTCAATGTATCGGGCCGGGTGGTGTAGACGGTGATCGGGTCGCCATCATCTGTGCGCTCAAAGCTGAACTGCAGACCACGTGACTTGCCGATCCAGTTCTCTTGCATCAGCCGTACTTTGGCCGGCCAGTTGTCCAGCCCGTCCAGGGCCGATAGCAATTCTTCGGAAAAATCCGAGATCTTGAAAAACCACTGCGTCAGCTCGCGCCGTTCGACCAGTGCACCCGACCGCCAACCGCGGCCGTTTTCGACCTGTTCGTTGGCCAGAACCGTCATATCAACCGGATCCCAGTTCACAACAGCATTCTTACGATACACCAGCCCGGCTTGGAGCATGTCCAGGAACAGGGCCTGTTGCTGACCATAGTATTCCGGATCACATGTGGCGAATTCACGGCTCCAGTCGATCGAAAGGCCCAGCGGTTTCATCTGGTCGCGCATGTCTGCGATGTTGCCGTAGGTCCATTCCTTGGGGTCGCCGCCGATTGCCATCGCAGCGTTTTCCGCAGGCATTCCAAAGGCATCCCATCCCATTGGATGCAGCACGTTGTGTCCGGTTGCCAATTTGTGCCGGGCGATCACGTCACCCATGGTGTAGTTGCGCACATGGCCCATGTGGATACGCCCCGAAGGGTACGGAAACATCTCCAGCACATAGTACTTTGGCTTGTCACCTGTTCGGGTGGCCTGGAAGATCCCGGCCTTGTCCCAGGCCTCTTGCCATTTTGCTTCAATTTCTGCGGCAGAGTAACGCGACATCGTACACGGGTCCTTGTCAATGAAAACGCCGGGCAAGATTGCCCGGCGATGTGATAATCGGTCTTGCGAGCGGATTCTAGAGGTTGCGGTCAGCAATCCGCAATTGCCGGGCGCGTGATAGGATTGCGTCTTCGACAGCACGCGTGGTCGCGGCGCTTGCCGGACCGCCCTTGGTGTGCAGCGACACATTCAGCGACCGGGCTTCGAGTGCGGGGTCTTTTACGTGAACCGTTGCGCGATAAGAACGACCGCCACCCGGCGGTACGCCGTACCCGGTCACGATAACACCTGTAAACGGATCGACGGATTGAACGGGCAGAAAGCTCAGGACATCCAGGGATGCGGACCACAGATACCGATTGACCTGGGTGGATTGGTCAGACTTGTTGGGGCCAAAGACATCCCAGATCGAAGAAGCTTCATAATTCGTCGGTGCCGATTCCCGATTGTTCGCAATCAGCGGTTCACCTGATGTCGTTGCCGAAGCCGTTGATGCCTGTGGACTGGCATTTCTCCCGCCGCGAGGCCCGCAGCCAACTACGGCCAAACAAAGAACGCCAACCAATGCTATATTCAGGGTCTTTTGCAGTTTCATCAGGAATACCGGTACCTTTCTGTTGTGAAAGTCCTATCCAAGCAGGCGTGGTCGGGCAAGAGGATAGTGTATTCTAAAGAGTATGTAGGCACCTCGTTTCCCGGTTGCTTCCGGGACGGAATGCCAGCCAGAGACCGGAATTCGGATGGCAGGTCAAAAGACTGTGGCAAAGCTGCACCATCTGTCGGTCCTTTGCGCTTGGATCATCCGCAAGTCTTGCCAAGAAGGGGGCGAAAGAGCGAAACCCCTTTCCATACCCACACCGGATTCCCCGGTTTGGGCGTATGAATAGAAAACCGAGGGAAACGAAATGAAAAAGATTCTCTTCGCGACTACCGCGCTGATCGCCACCGCGGGCATGGCCGCCGCAGATGTCCGCATTTCTGGTTACGGCCGTTTTGGTCTGGACTACAACGAAAACAACGACCGTGTTGGTAACATTGCTTCCGGCGCCCTGAACGGCCGTTCGGAAACCAACATCACCAGCCGTCTGCGTCTGCAGTTCGACATGTCGACCGAAACCGACAGCGGTGTGACCCTGGGTGCTCGTTTCCGTGCACAGGCTGAAAGCCGTGACAACGCTCCCGGCGGCGCAGCATTCAACGGTGCTCGCTTCTTCGCAACCTACGAAGGTTTCACCCTGCAGGTTGGCAACATCATCGGTGCGGTTGAAAACGCAACCGGTCTGTACCTGGAAACCCGCACCGCAGGTGTTGGTATCGACGGTGCCGGCTTTGAATCGATCGTTACCAACGTGAACGGCGAATCGTTCAACTGGGACGCATACAGCTCGGCTGGCGTTGGCGCCAACGGTGTTGAAGTTCTGTACGCAGCTGGCGCATTCAGCGGCCACATCTCGTACTCCGAAGACAACGGTCTGCCCACAAGCGCATCGCGTGTTGCCGCCAACATGGCATACACCTTTGGCGACTGGACCGGTGCTATCGCTGTTCAGGACTCCGACCTGGCATTCGAAGACAAAACCTTCGTCAGCATCTCGGGTGACCTGGGTCAGTTCGGCGTACGTCTGGCCTATGCAGACAACGACGGCATCGACAAGTGGGGCCTGTACGGCAACATGGACATCGGTTCTGCTTCGAACATCCTGGTTTACGTGACCGACGAAGACGCAGTTTCGGCTACTGACGTTGCTGCTGGTCGTAACGACAACCGTGACGCAATCGCCGGTTCGAACAACCGCGAAGGTACCGGTTACGGTATCCACTACTCGTACGATCTCGGGGGCGGCGCTTCCTTCGAAGCCGGTATCCGCGAATCTTCGTGGGACAACACCACCGTTCAGGCGGGTGTGTACTTCAGCTTCTAAGTTGAACAACGCATAGCGTGAATTTTGGGGCGGGCTCATATGAGCTCGCCCTTTTCTTTTGTCGAAAAACCGTGTTGTTTCGCCAAAAGACATGAGGAACTGGATGTCACTGGAAGAAATCAAATCCCGCGTTGCATCGGCTGAACAGAATTCTGGACGCCCTGTTGGTGCTGTCACGTTGATTGCTGTCTCAAAAGTCCAACCCAATGAGCGGGTTGCACAAGTTTTGGAGCAAGGGCACCGTATCTTTGGCGAAAACAAGGTGCAGGAAGCCGCTGGGAAATGGCCAGATTTTTCTGCACGCTTTCAGGGGCTGGATTTGCATTTGATTGGCCCTCTTCAGACCAACAAAGCACGCCAAGCCATGCAGTTGTTTAATGCGATCCATTCAGTTGACCGGCCCAAGCTGGCAAAAACACTGGCCCGTCTGGCACAGGAAATGGGTGCCTGTCCTGACTTGTTCATTCAAGTCAATACAGGCGAAGAGGAACAGAAGGCAGGGGTGCTGCCTAATGAGGCAGATGGGTTTGTTGCCGAATGTCGGGCATTGGACTTGCCGGTTAAGGGCTTGATGTGCATACCGCCTGTGGACGAGGAATCGTCATTGCATTTTGCGCTTTTGGCCAAGATCGCCACGCGGAATGGTCTGGATGGGTTGTCCATGGGAATGAGTGGCGACTTTGAAAAGGCAATTTCATTGGGTGCAACTCATATCCGTGTTGGATCCGCCATATTCGGTGAGCGTGGATCTTAACCGGCAAAAGTTTTTAAAACTTTTGCCAAGACTTTTACTAAAAGTCTTGGCGTCGCAGTGGTCATTGCAGCATTGGAATGAAAACCCGGGTGCCGGGCGGTATCCTGGGTGCGATCCAATGCAGATCTGATCTGGAAAATGCGATGCAGCCTTCTGTTGGGAAGCCAGGGCGACGCCATTGGTGAATGAAAATGGCCGACCCTTTTCCGGGAATTGCCTTTGGCCAGTTCCAATCTGTTGTCAGGATCAGGTCATAAAGCGGGTCAGAGCGTCGCAGGCTCTCGTGGCTCAAGGCGTGTGGACCGTGAACGTGGTGGTTGTAGTTGGGGCAGGTCACATCGTCTGACCACAAATCTCGGGGGCTGATGGGGCGCGCCCAAGCGGCTGGCTTCGCAATGCGATCCGGGCGATAGTACAGGGCCGTAATCCGGAGCACCCCCACAGGAGTGGCACCATCTCCTTCGCGTTTGTCGGCCGTCAGACCGTTTCTTCCGATCGAACATGGGAAATACCGTCCGGCATATCGAATCCCGCGAGGGCTCAATACCAAGTCGAGGGGCGTCACAGGAAATGCCCGGACTTGGCCGCTTTGGTGGCCAGATAGTGCTGGTTATAGGCGTTTTCCCCAACTTGCAGCGGAACGCGTTCGGTCACTTGAACGCCGGTTTTTTCCATCATCGCAATTTTGTTGGGGTTATTTGTCAACAATCGTACCAGACCGAATCCCATCTGACGCAATATTGAGGACCCCAACCTAAAGTCGCGTTCATCGTCTTCAAATCCCAAGCGGTGATTGGCCTGGACCGTATCAAACCCCTGATCTTGCAGGCTATAGGCGCGCATCTTGTTGGCGAGCCCGATCCCCCGGCCTTCCTGATTGAGATACAGCAGAACACCGGCACCTTCGCTTCCCATTTGCGCGAGTGCGCCGCGCAACTGGGGGCCACAGTCGCATTTGAGAGATCCCAGAACATCCCCGGTAAAACAGGCAGAATGCAACCGTGCCAAAACAGGCTTGTCCCGTGCTGGGCGCCCGATTTCGATCGCGTAATGTTCTTCATTGCCATCTTCGGGACGGAACACATGCAAACGCCCGGCCTCGGCGGCATCCATGGGCAGACGCGCTGCCGCGACGGCATGCAGAGGGCTTGTATCCTGTAGCAAAGGCTCGGTCGCTGCGTGTGGCAGAACGGTCAGGCCAAATGTCTGGGCCATCTCCGCCGGCCTTTCCACGGAAATTAGAACAGCGGCAGGCAGCAGCCGGGCCGACTTGCTGAGTGCAATAGCCAGGCGATGCAGTTTGGCTGACCCGCCACGATCAGATGTAAAGGGCCCTTTCATCGGCGTGTTCAGATCATCGGCCGGATCCGCTAGGGCCTGAAGCCAAACCAGATCAGCGGATGCAGGCACCTGTATTCTGGCAACATCTCCATCATAGGCGCGCGCCTTGAGTGTCTCGGCTCGCCGCGAGGTGAGCGCCAATGTTATTGCGCCTTGAACCTTGAAGTCGTTCCAGCGGTCAGGTCTCAGCGTTTCGACAGCCATGGCCAGCGCCGCGTCCGCGCCATCGGTCAGGATCACCGGCACTCCCATGCGTAGATCGACTCGGGCACGGGCCAGCATCTCGACAGTTGTTGGCAGGAATGTCATCAATCGGTCTTTCCATGGTTTTGCTGCATGAGAACAGCGCATTGCTAAGCCAATTCCGAAGGAATGTGAAACATTTCCCGCATTCAGGACACGTCGCCGTGAGACCCTTGCAGCAAATCTTGTCGTTTGATGAAAGTACCCTCATCTGAATGACAACGGACAGGAGGAACCCCAATGGCTCAACTCAAGAAAATACTGCTTGTCGACGATGACGAAGATCTGCGCGAGGCGCTGAGCGAGCAGTTGGTCATGACCGAGGAGTTCGACGTGTTCGAAGCCGAAAACGGTCAGGGCGCGATGGAGCGGGCCAAGGAGGCCCTGTACGATCTGATCATCCTGGATGTTGGGCTGCCCGATACCGATGGGCGGGAGTTGTGCCGCCTGATGCGCAAGCAGGGTGTGAAGTCTCCGATTCTGATGCTTACGGGGCACGACACCGATGCTGACACCATTTTGGGTCTGGATGCTGGTGCCAATGATTACGTTTCAAAACCATTCAAGTTTCCGGTTTTGTTGGCCCGTATCCGTGCGCAGTTGCGCCAGCACGAACAATCCGAAGACGCGGTATTTGCCCTGGGTCCCTATACGTTCAAACCGGCAATGAAACTGTTGATCACCGAAGATGACCGCAAGATTCGGTTGACCGAGAAAGAGACAAATATTCTCAAATTTCTCTATCGGTCGAACGATGGGGTGGTTGCCCGTGACGTTCTGCTGCACGAGGTTTGGGGGTATAATGCCGGGGTAACGACACACACGTTGGAAACCCATATTTATCGCCTGCGCCAGAAGATCGAACCAGATCCGTCGAATGCGCGCCTTTTGGTGACGGAATCAGGCGGGTATCGTCTGGTCGCGTGATGTTAATCTGTTGATACAGATCAAAGAGGTTCCTGAGTGACATCTTTAATCTGACCCTATCCCGCGCATATCCGGGTTATGATATGCACCTCCCTGTTGGACTTGGCCGGGCCTGGTGCCCGGTCTTTTTTTCCTGGGACTGCCGGAAAACGGTTCTGGTAACTGCTGCCTCCCCCCGATAACCTGCGCCAGTCATTCATCCCTGCGCGAGCGTTATCATGTCCTTTTCCCTGGCAACCTGGAATATCAATTCGGTTCGTCTGCGCGAACCTATCGTCCTGAAATTGCTGCAAGAAGAGGCACCCGATGTCTTGTGTCTGCAAGAAATCAAAAGCCCCGCAGACAAGGTTCCGACCCAAGGGTTCGCGGAACTGGGGTATACTCACATGGTCGTGCGGGGGCAGAAAGGTTATAATGGTGTGGCGATCCTGTCCAAGCTGCCGATCCGGGATGTCGGAGACAAGGACTTTGCCAGCCTGGGGCATGCACGTCATGTTGCTGCGCAATTGGAAAACGGAACAACAATCCACAATTTCTATGTTCCGGCAGGCGGTGATGTGCCGGATCGCGAAGTGAATGAAAAATTTGGTCAAAAGCTCGATTATCTCACTGAAATGCGCGATTGGTTCCGTTCGGAAAAACCGGAAAAATCCATTCTGGTGGGGGATCTGAACATTGCTCCTCGCGAGGATGACGTGTGGTCCCACAAAAAGCTGCTCAAAGTCGTGTCGCACACTCCGATCGAAGTCGAGCATCTGGCTGAAACTCAGGACGCTGGCGGTTGGGTTGACGTCACCCGTCAGGATATTCCCGAAGGTGAGTTGTACAGCTGGTGGTCCTATCGGGCCAAGGATTGGGATGCCGCCGACAAGGGGCGGCGATTGGACCACGTCTGGGCCACGAGCGACATTTCCAACGCGGGGCATTCCAGTCGTGTCTTGCGCGCGGCGCGGGGGTGGGAAAAACCCAGCGACCATGCGCCGGTTTTTGCCACCTTTGATCTCTAGACGTGTGCGCATGGCCGGTGTCCGAACTGGAAGCCTGGGTCAGGTAGGCGGGATTTCCCGGCCTCTAATTCGCAATGCCCCCTTGGTTTTCCGGTTGATAGCTTTCATATAGGGGCCAAATCCCAAGCGGAGAAAATGGCTATGATGGATATTCTGAGCGGTGCGGGCGCGGCCCCGGCCGATGACCTGATCAAGGATGTAAGTGAAGCCACCTTCATGCAGGATGTGGTCGAAGCGTCGATGAATGCGCCAGTGATCGTCGATTTCTGGGCCCCCTGGTGTGGCCCTTGCAAGACATTGGGCCCCGCACTGGAGGCTGCCGTGACCAAGGCCAAGGGCGCGGTCACCATGGCCAAGGTCAACGTCGATGAAAATCAGGGCATTGCCGGACAGATGCGGGTTCAGTCCATTCCGACGGTCTACGCATTCTATCAGGGGCAGCCGATTGATGGCTTTCAGGGCGCTGTCGCGCCCAGCGAGATTGACGCTTTTGTGGCCCGCGTCGTCGAACAGGGCGGCGGCGAAGCTGATGGTGGTCTGGGTGACGCATTGGAAGCCGCCGAGCAGATGCTGACCGAAGGGGCTGTGGCAGATGCGGCGCAGACTTTTGCTGCCATTCTGGGCGAGGATCCGAACAATGCCGCCGCCTTTGGCGGTCTGGCACGGGCTCATGTTGCGCTCGAAGATCTGGATCAGGCCGAAGCCATTTTGAACGGTGCTCCTGCAGAAATTTCCGACGCGCCTGAAATCGAAGCGGTCAGAGCCCAGATCGAATTGGCACGTCAGGCTGAAAATGCGGGTCCCGTGGCCGAATTGCGCAGCGCAGTCGATGCCAATCCTGATGATCATCAGGCCCGGTTTGATTTGGCACAGGCGCTGTTTGCCGCTGGTGAAACCGAAGAGGCTGTCACTGAATTGTTGGAATTGTTTCGTCGGGATCGTGAATGGAACGACGGCGCGGCCAAGGCGCAATTGTTCACCATTTTCGACGCGCTCAAGCCAAATGACCCGGTGGTTTTGAACGGCCGACGCAAGCTCAGCTCTTTGATATTTGCTTAAACGTTTCTCAGAGCTACAATCATCTCAATGATCAAAGCTGCTGACCTGCCGGACACGCTGGCCGTGTTCCCTCTGCCCGGGGCGCTTTTGCTGCCCCGCGCACGCCTGCCACTGCATATATTTGAACCGCGATATCTGCAAATGCTCGAAGATGCGTTCAAGACGTCGCATCGTCTGATCGGCATGATTCAACCCTGCCCGTCTCCCTCATCCGAAGACGCCTTGCATTCAATCGGGTGCGCCGGGCGGGTGACCCAGTTTTCCGAAACCGAAGACGGGCGTTACCTGATCACGCTGACAGGGATTTCACGCTTCCGCATCCAACAGGAAACCAACGGTTTTGCTCCTTATCGACGGTGCCAGGTCGGTTGGTCCGGTTTCGACCGGGATCTTGGGCGAGCCGAGCATGATGACAGGTTCCGTAGAAATGGGTTCATGAGCCTGCTGAACCGATACTTCAACGCGCGTCAGTTGGACGTGGATTGGGATACACTCAAGGATGCGGATGATGAACTGTTGATCAATTCGCTGTCCATGCTGCTGGATTTTGAACCCGAAGACAAACAGGCCCTGCTCGAGGCCCCCTGCCTCGCAACGCGGCGCGAAACCCTTGTGACATTGATTGAATTCGCCCTACGCGGCGGATCAAATGAGGAAATTCTGCAATGACAGAACAGACGATTGTGTTTGACCGCCGGATGTTGGAGGCGTTGGTGTGCCCGCAAACGCAGACCACGCTGACTTATGATGCAGATCGGCAGGAGCTGATTTCCAAGTCCGCAAACCTGGCCTTTCCGATCCGCAACGGCATTCCGATCATGTTGGTGGACGAGGCACGTACCCTGGATTGAGCTGCGCCACCTTAGATCGGTTTGCCCTGCAACAGGCGCGGCATGTCGCCGGTCAGCCCCGCGGCTTCACGCACGAATCCGCGGCGCAGTCCCGGGAGTGATCCGACAATTCCCATGCCGATATCACGGCCCAGTCTCAGCAACGGGTTATCATTGGAAAATAGCCGATTAAAGGCATCGGTTGCCGCTGCCAATGCGGCAGTGTCAAACCGGCGCCACTGTTGATACCGCCCCAGGACCAGAGACGATCCAAAGTCTTCACCCCGTCGGGTTGCTTCGGTCAGGACTTCGGCCAATGCGGCCACGTCGCGCAGGCCCGCGTTCAGCCCCTGCCCGGCGATCGGGTGCATCCCATGGGCTGCATCTCCGACCAGCGCCATCCGATCACCGATAAAGCTGTTGGCGATGGTCAAATTCAGCGGATACGTAAATCGTTTGCCCGCCAACGAGATTTCCCCCAGAAAATCCCCAAACCGAGGGCGTAGGGCGTCCAGATATCCGGCGTCATCCAACGCATGGATGGCGTGGGCAGTTTCGGTCCGTTCGCTCCACACGATCGAGCACCGATTGCCCGGTAGGGGCAGAATTGCCAGCGGCCCCGGTGGCATAAAGAACTGATGGGCCACGCCTCCATGCGGTTTCTCGTGGTCAATGGCGCAAACCAATGCGGTCTGTCCGTACTCCCATCCGGTCCGTTTGATCCCGGCGCGTTCGGCGGTGCCGCTCTTGCGTCCGTCGGACCCAATCAGAACACGTCCGCGCAGGGTGCCTCCATTGGCAAGCGTGACAGTGACACCGGTCGGATCCACGTCCTGAGCCACCACCCGAGTATCGGGCATTACAGTGATGCGTGGCTCGGCCTTCATTGCCGCCCCAAAGGCGCGGCGTAAAAAACGGTCCTCGACCATGTAGCCCATCGGGCCCTCTTCGATTTCGGCATGGTCAAAATGCATGAAAAACGGGGATGGCCCCTGACCCACGGTGCCATCCGTAACCTTGATTTCCAGCATTGGTTGGGCGTGATCCGCGACGTTCTCCCACACGCCGATTTGAGCCAACAAACGTTGTGAGGCCAGCGCCAGCGCATAGCCACGCCCGTCGAAATCCTCGGCTTGTGACGCGCCGGGGGGGAGCGCATCAATCACAGTCACAGAATGCCCGGTCTGGGCCATGGCCAGGGCCAACGCCGGGCCGTTCAGCCCACCGCCGACGATCAGGATGTCGGATGTGTTTTTCATGCCCTGCAATATGCGCGTGTCTTCGGGATTGTCCATGGGCCTTGGGGTCGCTACCGTCACGAAAACCAAACATAGGGGAGCGTTCACATATGGATCACTGGTTGAACATGACAGCAGCTGATTTGGGGCGTGGGATTGCTGCGGGCGAGATTGACCCGATTGATCTGACCCGAACCTATCTGGATGCCATCGATGCCCACCCTATGCGGGACCGGATCTATACGGTTGTTACCCATGACCGCGCCATGGCCGAGGCCCGCGCCGCGTCCGAACGCGCCAAGCTGGGCCTGCGTCTGTCGCCGCTGGACGGGGTGCCGATCAGTTGGAAAGACCTGTTCGACAGTGCCGGCGTGGCCACTGAATCTGGCTCGGACCTGTTGAAGGGGCGGGTGCCTGATCACGACGCTCTGGTGTTGCGGACGGCAACCCAGATGGGCCTGGTTTGTCTGGGTAAAACACATATGAGCGAATTGGCCTTTTCCGGGCTGGGCCTGAACCCGGTGAAACAGACACCGCCCTGTATCAATGATTCCGAAGCTGCTCCGGGAGGATCATCATCAGGGGCAGGGGCCTCGGTTGCCTTTAACCTCGCGGCCTGTGGAATCGGATCTGACACCGGTGGATCGGTACGGATCCCGTCGGCCTGGAATGATCTGGTGGGCCTAAAGACCACTGCCGGGCGGATCAGCCTCGAAGGGGTTGTGCCGCTGTGTTTGAAATTCGACACTGTCGGGCCGCTGGCCCGCTCGGTCGAAGATGCAGCGCTGATGCTGGGGGCGCTTGAGGGGCATGAGGGCCCTGATCTACGCGGGGCATCCCTGCAGGGCAAGCGGTTTGCCAGCCTTCAGACCGTGGCGCTAGACGATGTACGAGACATCCCGCAACAGGCGCATGACGCTGCGCTACAGCGGTTGCAGGACGCCGGAGCCGAGATTGTGCCGCTTGAGGTGCCAGAATTGGCAGAGGCAATGGAATTGTCGCCAATTCTGTTCACCTCCGAGGCCTATGGCCTGTGGAAGGACGCGGTCGAAGCGGCCCCTCATCTGATGTTTGATCGTATTCTGGAGCGCTTTCGCTCTGGTGCCCAGTTCACAGCGGCCGACTATGTCGCCGCCTGGGCCAGACTCGAACGTTGTCGGGGCGCCTGGGACCGGGCGGTGGCCGGGTTTGACGGTGTTCTACTTCCAACAGCACCGATCCTGCCGCCCAATGTGGAACGGTTGCTGACGGATGACGCGTATTACGTGACTGAGAACCTTTTGGCCCTGCGCAATACACGTATTGGCAACCTGATGGGTGTCTGCGGGCTGAGCCTGCCGACAGGGACGCCGAGCTGCGGATTGCAGATCCTGTGCCCGCCCGACACCGAAGAAGCGCTGTTGCGTGTGGGCGTCGCTGTCGAGAAGGCATTGGCCTGAAAGCCACATTTCGCATCCGGGGCGATCTCGCTACTGGACGCACACCGGGGGGATCTGTAATCTGGCTGCAAACGGGGCGACAAACGACCCCGACCTTGAGGCAGTAACACGATGGATTTCCCCGAGCGGTTTTCGAACCTACCGGCTTATGCATTCCCGCGTTTGCGCGCGCTTTTGGATCACCATGCCCCTGGCGGGGACGTGGTTCATATGACGATTGGCGAGCCGAAACACGATTTTCCGTCCTGGGTGACGGACGAAATCGTTGCGCATGCAGGCCTGTTCCGGTCGTATCCTCAAAACGAAGGTACAGATGCGTTGCGCGTTGCGATCTCCGGTTGGATCAATCGCCGTTATGGCGTGTCTATGGACCCCGACACCCAGATCATGGCGCTGAATGGCACCCGCGAAGGGTTGTATAATGCGGCCATGGCGCTGTGCCCGGAAACAAAAAACGGGCAACAGCCGGTCATCCTGACGCCGAATCCATTTTACCAGGTTTACATGGTGGCGGCTTTGTCCGTGGGGGCTGAACCGGTTTTTGTGTCCGCCACGGCCGCCACTGGACACTTGCCCGATTACGCCAGCCTCCCCGCCGAGGTGCTGAACCGCACGACTATCGCCTATATTTGTTCTCCGGCGAATCCACAGGGCGCAGTTGCCACGCGAGAGTACTGGGTCGAGCTGATCCAACTGGCCGAGCAATATGATTTCCGCATCTTTGCGGATGAATGCTATTCCGAGATCTATCGCGATTCCGCCCCCATTGGTGTGCTGAGCGTCGCACAGGAAATTGGCGCAGACGTCGAGCGGATCATTCTGTTCAACTCCTTGTCCAAACGTTCGAATTTGGCCGGGCTGCGATCGGGGTTCATTGCGGGTGGCCCCGAAACGATCAAACATGCCAAACAGCTACGGTCCTATTCCGGCGCGCCGCTGCCGGGGCCATTACAGGCCGCCGCCGCCCGTGTGTGGGCGGATGAAGAACACGTTGTTGAAAATCGTCGCCTCTATCAGGAAAAATACACCATCGCTGATGACGTGCTGGGTAGCGTACAGGGATATATGAGCCCAGAGGCTGGCTTTTTCCTGTGGCTGCCCGTGGATAACGGCGAAGAGGCTGCGTTGAAACTGTGGCGGGAAACCGGAGTGCGGGTGTTGCCGGGGGCCTATCTGGCCCAGGGCGACGCCGGGCAAAATCCGGGAGAAACATATGTTCGGGTCGCTTTGGTTGCCCCGAAAGAAGACACAGGCAATGCGCTGATCACCTTGCGCGACTGTTTGTACGGATAACGCATAACGAACGTGGCCCCTGGTCGGGAGTGACCCACCGGGCAAGCCACGCAACAAGATAAAAACCGAGGGTAGGCATGGCATTTCAGACACGCAGCCGAGATCCGTTGTTGGACAGCAACATGCAGGCCGCGATCGAAAGACGCGGCAAGGAACTGGTCGGGATCTGTTTGATCCTGTTGGGGCTGGCAACGGCTGCGATGGTTGGATCCTACACACCGGAAGATCCCAACTGGATCGTTTCGACCGATGCGCCAGTGCAGAACTGGATGGGGTCAATTGGTGCAGCAATTGCCGCGCCGATGTTCATGATCGTCGGCTGGGGCAGTTGGGCAATTGCATTGATCCTGATTGTCTGGGGAGCGCGGTTTGCTCTACATTGGGGCGAAGAGCGTGCGGTTGCGCGCCTGATTTTTGCACCTATCGTTGTGGTCGTTTGTTCGATCTACGCGGCCACTCTGCTACCTGGTGACAGCTGGCGTGCGACACACAGCTTTGGTCTGGGTGGGTTGTTCGGCGATACGGTCATGGGGGCATTGTTGACCCTGTTGCCGATTGGGTCGCATTTCGCGGTCAAACTGATGTCGCTGGTTATGGCGCTGGGCATGATTGCGCTGGGTACTTACGTGTTGGGATTTACCCGTCCCGAACTGAAACGAGTGGCGCGGTTCCTGATTGTTGGCGTGATCATGGCCTATGGCAGCCTGATGACCCTGGTGGGGCGTGGGGCCGTAACGGGCGTGCAAGCCGCCCAAAGTTACCGGGCCAAGCGGGCGGAGCGTGTCGTCACACGAAAACAGGCCATGACCGAGGATACTGGATTTGCAGAGCCCGATGCGATCCTGTTCGAAGAGCCTGCGCAGGTGCCTGACCTGCAAGAAGAACCGATGCCAGCAGAACGCGGCGGATTTCTCAAGCGGATGCCCGGTTTGATCCGCAGAGCCGATCCGGCCCCCGAAGTCATGCCGGAACCCGAACTGGTTGAACCTATGGCTGTGGCGGATGTCGAGATGTTGCCTGGAGACGACCGGATTCGGGCCAAGATTGCCAGCGTTGTACGATCGCGCCAACAAGAGCACCTACCTCCGGAGCCGGATCCGAACCGCCCCTTGACCAAGGGCCGCGGACGTGGCCCGGATCCATTGTTGCTGAACCCTGCACCCCGTCAGGCTGACCTGCCACCCGAACCTCCGGTCACGGTGCAACAGGCACATTTGCCGCCTGAGCCGCCGATGTTTGCGGCCGGGTCGCAACCTCAGCCACAACAGCAACCGATCGAGACGCCTGTCATAGCAGAGACCCATGCCAGCTTTGAGCCGGAGACCATGGATCAGGGAGCTTATGCAGTCGACAGTTTTGACGCAGCCCCGGTCGCTGTTGACCCTTTGCCATTGGAGCAACCCACTCCTGTTCAACCGCGTATTCCCGTCGCTACGCCGCGCAAGGCCGTTGTGGAACAGCCGACACGCAAACAGCCGGCTCCGTCGCGCCGGGCCAAGGCCGAAGCCGAGCCCAAATTGGCGTTCGAAGACAAGGATGTCGAATTTGAACTGCCACCGCTTAGCCTGTTGACCAGCCCGACCAGCATTCAGCGCCATCATCTGAGCGATGAAGCGTTGGAAGAAAATGCACGGATGCTGGAACATGTTTTGGACGATTACGGCGTCAAGGGCGAGATCGTCAGTGTCCGGCCAGGTCCAGTTGTGACCATGTACGAACTGGAACCCGCGCCGGGTCTCAAGGCGTCTCGTGTTATCGGTTTGGCCGATGACATTGCGCGATCGATGTCGGCATTGTCGGCACGTGTGTCGACGGTTCCGGGTCGCTCGGTCATTGGGATCGAATTGCCCAATGAGAACCGCGAAAAGGTTGTGCTGCGCGAAATCCTGGCATCCCGTGACTTTGGCGATAGCAACATGAGCCTACCGTTGGCGCTGGGCAAGGATATTGGCGGTGATTCCGTTGTCGCCAATCTGGCCAAGATGCCCCACCTGCTGATCGCGGGGACCACGGGGTCCGGCAAGTCGGTGGCGATCAACACCATGATCTTGTCGTTGCTGTACAAGCTGACGCCGGAACAGTGCCGTTTGATCATGATCGACCCAAAAATGTTGGAATTGTCCGTCTATGACGGCATCCCGCATCTGCTGTCTCCGGTTGTGACTGACCCCAAAAAGGCGGTTGTTGCGCTAAAGTGGACCGTCGGCGAGATGGAAGACCGGTATCGCAAGATGTCCAAGATGGGTGTGCGCAATATCGAAGGCTACAATGGGCGCGTTCGCGAGGCGTTGAGCAAGGGAGAAATGTTCAGCCGAACTGTCCAGACCGGATTTGATGACGAAACCGGCGAACCAGTGTTCGAAACTGAAGAGTTCGCACCCGAGGCGATGCCCTTTATTGTCGTGATCGTCGATGAGATGGCCGACCTGATGATGGTTGCCGGCAAGGAAATCGAAGCCTGTATCCAGCGTCTGGCACAGATGGCGCGGGCTTCAGGCATCCATCTGATCATGGCGACACAGCGTCCCTCAGTGGATGTGATTACCGGCACGATCAAGGCGAACTTTCCGACCCGGATCTCGTTCCAGGTCACGTCCAAGATCGACAGCCGTACCATTCTGGGTGAAATGGGTGCCGAACAGCTATTGGGTATGGGCGACATGCTTTATATGGCTGGTGGGGCCAAGATCACCCGCTGTCACGGCCCGTTCGTGTCGGACGAAGAGGTCGAGGAGATCGTCAATCATCTCAAAGCCTTTGGCCCACCAGAGTACATGAGCAATGTCCTCGAAGGACCGGACGAAGACAAAGCCGACAATATCGACGCTGTTCTGGGCCTGTCGACCGGTGGCAATACCGATGGCGAAGATGCTCTGTACGACACCGCTGTGCAGATCGTGATCAAGGATCGCAAATGTTCGACCTCCTACATCCAGCGGAAACTTGCCATTGGGTATAACAAAGCCGCGAGGCTGGTCGAGCAGATGGAAGACGAAGGTCTTGTTTCTCCAGCAAATCACGTCGGGAAACGGGAAATTCTGGTGCCGGAACAACAGTGATCGACATCTTCACAACAGCGCATCAGGGCTTATGTAGGCAGGTATGAAACAATTTGCACTTGCCCTGATGTTGTCCGCCGCAGCGCCTGCTGCCTGGGCGGCAGAACAATTGTCGCTGAACCAGGTTTCGGCCTATCTGAACGATTTATCCACGGCCAAAGCCAAGTTCACCCAGATCAGCGACGACGGGTCCCTGGCAACCGGGCAGCTATATCTGCATCGTCCGGGCCGTGCTCGGTTTGAATATGACCCACCCAATGGTGGCACAGTGATCGCCGGGGGCGGGGCTGTGGTGATACACGACCCCAAATCCAACCAGCCACCGGAAACATATCCGCTTAGGCGGACACCTTTGTCAGTGATCCTGGACCGCCATGTTGATCTGGGGCGCGCCAATATGGTGGTCGGGCATGGATTTGACGGCACAGTGACAGTGGTGCGGGCGCAGGACCCTAAGAACCCTGAATACGGAAGCATCGAAATGATGTTCACCGATAACCCTGTCGAGCTGCGCAAGTGGGTCATTCATGATGGGGCAGGGGGGCAGACAACTGTCCTCCTGGGGGACCTGGCCACCGGTGTCAGCCTAAGTTCGAGTTTGTTTACCCCGGGGGCGGGTACAAGAAATCGCTGAGCATGGCGAGGGTGTTCTCCCTCGCCGGTGCAGCTGTTGTGGATCAGAGCCGCAGTTTGCGACAGTTGGCCAGCTGACTTTGATACATGCGTGAGCGGGCTTCGACATTTGACGAGATCCGCAACAGCCAGCTTTTTGATTTGTAGGATCCTCGGGCGTATCCTGTGTGACCTTCGTGGTAGGCCAGATATTGGTTGCGCGCATCTGTCAACCGAATGCCGTTTCGATTGTAGCTTTCGGTGGCGTACCAGCCAATGAAATCGGCGGCATCCTTGATCCGGTCCCGTTTCGCGCTGCGGCGTCCCGTTTCATTCTTGTACTGTTTCCATGTGCCATCGATGGCTTGGGAATACCCATAGGCGCTGCTTTGCCGCCCCATCGGAATCACTCCCAACACATAGCGGAAGGGAGTGCGGGCGTCGGCACGAAAGCGGCTTTCGTGGTAGATGATCGACATTTGTACATGGACCGGAACACCCCATTTGCGCTGTGTCGACTTGAACGCCTTGCGAAATTCCGGACGCTGAGCCAGGATGCTGCACGCGTTGTCCAGGTTGCGCGGAGGCGACTTGTACCCACCGCCACAAGACGCCAATAGCAACACCGCTAACATGGCGGTAATAATTCTGCTCATCTGCCTCTGCCTTTTTTGGCAATGTTAACCTATTTGGCAGGGTGATGAAATCACATTTGCGGGGGGTTACAATAGCAGCCCCAACAATACTGGCAACGAGGCCACAGACATCAGGGTCGATACCACGACCATTCCCGCAACAGATTCGGCATCCGCGCCATATTTCTCGGCCAGAAGATAGGATGTAACGGCGACCGGTGTGGCCAGCTCCAGTACCAGAACCCCCATAGCGGTCGGTCCTAAATCAAATATCCACCCAACGCCCCAGCCAATTAGGGCGCAAACGACAACTTTCATCGCCGAGAGCCAAAACGCCTGAATGATCTTGCTCGGCGTTAGCCGCGCGACCGCGACACCCAAAGTGAGAAGCATGAGTGGAATCGCCATCTGGCCAATCAGATCCATCGTATTGGTCAGAAATTTGGGTGTCTCCCACCCTTGCCACAGGAAAACAGCTCCGGCCAGAGTCGCCCAAACCATCGGTTCCTTGACAATCTTGAGCGCAGAACCACGCCCAGCGACCAGATAGATCCCATAGGTAAATGAATAGACAGCTGACAACGCCAACATGACGATGGCATATCCCAGCCCTTCGGTCCCAAAGGCAAACAGACACAAAGGCACGCCAAGGTTGCCGGTGTTGCCAAAAATCAGTGGCGACAGAAACGTTCGCCGTTCCAGGCGCAGTATTCTGACGATCACGATGAACACCACGGTCAAGGCGCCGTATCCGGCGAGCCCGGCCAATGCGAACCGCCCCAATGCAGCGCGATCAATTTCGGTTTGCATCAAAGCGACGAAGATCAGGCAAGGAACCGCCAATGTCATCGCCAGACGGGTGACAAATTGCAATCTGTATTCAAATCCCAGCTTTACCCAAGTAAAGCCGATACCAGCCAACAGGAAAACCGGGGCGACAATTTCAAGTACTGTTAAGACAAGGTTCACAGTCTGTTTCCTCAAAAAACCGCGCAAGTGTTGGACAAAACTTATGGTTACCGGGTACTAATGAAGAATAGGGGCTGCAAGACAATGCTGAGAACGCGCGCAAAATATCATCTGGGACAAGTGGTTCGCCACAAGAAACACCCGTTCCGTGGTGTGGTTTTTGATGTGGATCCGGAATTTTCCAACACCGAAGAATGGTATCAGGCGATTCCCGAAGACAGCCGTCCAATCAAGGAACAGCCGTTCTATCATCTATTGGCCGAAAATGACCAAAGCTATTATGTGGCTTATGTTTCCGAGCAGAATCTGGTGGCAGACTATTCGGGAGAGCCTGTGGATCACCCGGATATCCCTGATATGTTTGGGCCGTTTTCGGACGGAACCTATCCGCTTCATTTTCACTTGAACTGAATGTCGCCAAGGCGAGGCCGACACGGGCATGTGGCTAGTGGTGTGCATTGCGGGTCCCTGTCCGTTCAAGCGATCTGGTGAACACCTGTTTGTGACCTTCTATGGTGTGGCTGGAAACGGCTGACGGTCTGACCCTGGGCCTGAAGTGTCGGCACACAAGCCCGTGTGCGCATCTGTCAAAGACTGCAACGCCCGTGTCCCAACAACAACCAGTGTGAATCTTGACTGCCGTGGGTCCGCTGTCCGCAGTGTTTTGGGCTGACTGTCGGAGCTTCCTCACATAACAGCCGGGTCCTGATGATATCCAGGAGACTTTGACCATCATGCGATGTCAAAATGGAAATGTTTGAATGTTGGGAGAAATCCTCGGTGCCACGAACTGGGTGGGGGCTATGAACCGCAGCACCGAGGGAAGCTTTGTGCAGCTACAAGACATATATGTCCTTGCTTTCGGGCCTCAGTTTGCTCGGATTGGGGCAGTTTTGTGTCACGTTGCACATCAGGATACATTCTAACGCAACACAGGCATTCCGCCCGGGCAAGGTATGCCAAAGGCGAACCGGTTACTTTTGCGGCAGGATTAGACGTATCTGCAGGAGGCAATTGTTGCGGGGAACCAATCAGCTCGCTTCGGCATCAAATGCAAGTGTCAGGATATTGTTGTCGCCTTTGCGGTCATAGCTGATCGACTGGGTCAACGTGCGGAGCAAGAACCACCCAAACCCACCTTCAGGAAGATCGCCAAACCCGACATTAAGATCGACAGGGTTGCCAGGTGGCAGTTCGTCCGTGCCAAAGGCGCTCCCGGAATCTGTTATTCGCATTGTTAACCCGGTCTCCTTCATTTCACATGCGATCTCGATATTGCCCCGAGGCATATCAACATACGCATGTTCAACGATGTTATTCACCGCTTCGGCCAAGGCGATCTGAACAGTGCCAGTCCAATCCTCGGTTGCACCTGTTTGCCGTAACCTGGCAACGATGAATTCCATTCCGTCTCGGGCGTCCAATTCGGTCGCCCGAAAAGAGTGTTTGAAAGTTTCCGCCATATTTACTGCACTCATAGCTCGGCTGATGTCGGATTCGGGGGTTATTCGGTGTTGGCCGCCTTGGCGTCGTCCAGAGACGGAAACAGGTTAAACACCGTGTCCATTCGAGTCAGGCGAAAAACCTTGTCGACAGTGGGGGTCAGGCCGGCCAAATCCAGGTTTCGCCCCTGGCCCATCTGCTTCATTGCGGCGACGATCGCGCCCAAACCGCTGGAATCAATAAAGTTCACCGATGACAAATCCAGGATGACCCGATCTGGCCCGCCTTCGGTTTCGGAGCGCATATCTTCCTTGAATTGGATGGCAATCGCCGCATCAATGCGATTTGCGTTGACTGTGACAATACGTGCACTGTCCGTTACGGTACTGGTAAGGCTCATTTTTCTTTCCCCGTGCGATATTAACTTCGACATGAGGGTAGACGGCAATTCTTACCATTCGGTATTCAATGGCCAAGCTTTGGAGGGAAGAGAATGAAAGAAGTCGTCATCGCAGGTGCAGCCCGGACGCCCATGGGTGGATTTCAGGGCATGTATGATGGTGTGACCGCTGCCGATTTGGGCGGCACCGCAATCAAGGCCGCGCTGGAGAACGCAAAGACCGAAACCGTGGACGAAGTTCTGATGGGCTGTGTGTTGCCCGCAGGGTTGGGACAGGCGCCCGCACGCCAGGCCGGTTTTGCCGGTGGCCTGGGCGAGGATGTTCCAGCCACGACACTGAACAAGATGTGTGGTTCAGGGATGAAGGCGGCGATGATGGCCTTTGACCAGATCGCTTTGGGTCACGCCAATACGATGATCGCGGGGGGCATGGAAAGCATGACCAACGCACCCTATATCCTGCCCAAGATGCGCAATGGTGCACGGATCGGTCACGGGCAAGTGGTTGATCACATGTTTCTGGACGGGCTCGAAGATGCCTATGACAAAGGCCGCCTGATGGGTACCTTTGCGGAAGATTGCGCGGAACATTACCAGTTTACACGCGAAGCCCAGGATGAATATGCGCTGAAATCCTTGTCCAACGCGCTGGAAGCCCAGAAAACCGGCGCTTTTGAAGGTGAGATTGCGGCGGTTACCGTCAAGACCCGCAAGGGTGATGTGACAACCGACACTGACGAGCAACCGCAAAGCGCCCGACCCGACAAGATTCCAACCCTGAAACCCGCCTTTCGTAAGGACGGTACCGTGACAGCGGCCAATGCGTCTTCGATTTCCGATGGTGCTGCGGCCTTGGTGTTGGCTTCGGCCGACGCAGCCGAGGCGCAGGGGCTGACAGTCCGCGCGCGGGTTCTGGGGCACGCAAGCCACGCTCAGGCACCGGGTTGGTTCACGACGGCCCCGGTCCCGGCGGCGAAAAAGCTGCTGGATCGTCTGGGGTGGTCCGTCGAAGATGTGGATCTGTGGGAAGTCAACGAAGCCTTTGCAGTTGTCCCAATGGCCTTCATGCATGAAATGGGCATCTCGCGCGACAAGGTCAACGTAAATGGTGGTGCTTGCGCGTTGGGCCATCCTATTGGAGCTTCGGGTGCGCGGATCATGGTAACCTTGCTGAATGCGCTGGAAAAACGTGGCCTGAAACGTGGTGTTGCCGCGATTTGTATCGGTGGCGGTGAAGGCACAGCGATCGCAATCGAACGGGTCTGATCCGACCTTCCTCTTGCAACCAGTATCTTCGGGGGTGAATTGCCCCCGGAGGATCATCAAGGGGGCAGACGGCCCCTCATTTCTGCCTCAAGGGAACAGTCATGACCGTGGATTACACCTCCTTGACCAAAATCATCGCGTCCTTGTGCGAGGGGGAGACCGACGAGGTTGCGCTGATGGCGACTGTGGTATGCGAGTTACATCACAGCGATGACCGGTTCGATTGGACCGGGTTTTACCGCGTCACTGAACCCGACATGCTGAAGATCGGCCCCTATCAGGGTGGGCATGGATGCCTGAAAATTCCCTTTGCGCGTGGGGTCTGCGGGGCCGCTGCGCGCACAGGCACAGTGCAGTTGGTTGCGGATGTCGACGCTTTTCCCGGCCATATCGCCTGTGCCAGCTCTACCCGGTCGGAATTGGTATTGCCAGTTTGGAACGGAGCGGGGCGGCTGTTGGGGGTTCTGGACATCGACAGTGACCAGCTGGGCGCTTTTGCCAAATCAGATGCGGATGCCTTGGCTGTGATTCTGAAACAGACCTTTGCCAACGTTGCCTGAGCGACAGTAACGAACAGGGGGCGTTGCCCCCTCGCCCGGACAGATCCGGGCTCACCCCCAAGGTATTTTTGACCAGAAAGAAGCACATAGACCGCTGTCGAGGGGGTGGTGGCGGCAGATTTCATTGTATCGTGAAAAAGTCCTTGGTTTTTTCACGATAATGGCGCATCGTGAAAAACGGAATGAAATTTTCACGAGGCAGATGCTTTGAATGATCAGACTCCCCGCAGTGCATCGCTTGGCGCAGATATTCGGGCGCTGCGCAAGGCGCGCGGCATGACATTGGCCGAGATCGCTGGACGTCTGGAGCGATCCGTCGGTTGGTTCAGTCAGGTTGAACGGGATCTGTCCGACCCGTCAATTTCCGACCTGCGCAAGATTGCGGGATGTCTGGGTGTGCCTATGTCGATGCTGTTTGCGCATGCAGCTGCTCCGGCCAGTGAGCAGGGGTATATCGTGCGGGCCGGGGCGCGTCGGCCCATGGGCTCGGGTGAAGAAGGGTTGATTGAAGAGCTGTTGTCCCCCGATCTGACCGATGACTTTGAGATGGTGCATTCCACATTCGCGCCGAAATCGCGGATGCAGGAACCGGCGGACCGCCCGACACAGGAAGTTGGCTATGTGATTTCTGGTCAGTTGGATCTGATGATTGGAGGCAACAGTTTTTCGGTCGGTCCCGGCGATAGTTTTCGGATCAAGCATGAACCCTATCAATGGGCGAACCCGCATGACGACCCGGCAGTGGTGATCTGGGTCATCGCGCCGCCGGTGTATTAAGCGATGAGCTGGGAGGCCTGGACCATATTCGCGGTGTTCTGGGTGGTGTTTGTGACCACGCCGGGGCCCAATGCGGTGAATTGCATTTCTAATGGCATGAGCCTGCCGTTTGCAAAGGCGATGCTGGGCGTGGCGGCAATCCTGACACAGGCGACCGCCTTTCTGGTCCTGTCGGCGCTGGGTGTTACTGCCCTGATTGCGGCCTCTCCCATGGCATTTTTCATTGCAAAGCTAATCGGGGCCGGGTTCCTGATTTTTCTGGGGGTGCGGGGCTGGCTCAACGCAAGGACGCCGGTCAAGCCCGAAGGACGGCCAGCCCGCCATGTCTACGCGCATGCGCTGGCCATCGCGACCATCAACACCAAAAGCGTTGCAGGCTATCTGGCGGCCTTTTCGCAGTTCGTGCAGCCGGATGTGCCGATTTGGAGCCAGATGTCAGTGATCATGCCCACCGCGCTGGTCATCACGGCGCTGAGCTACACGGGGTTCACGCTGTTGGGTGCGGTTTTGGGCAAAGCAGCGCTGCGTGCCGTGTTCAATGTCTGGATCCGTCGGACCATGGCCGTGTGTTTCATCATCTATGGTGTGTTGTTGGGGGCCAGCTCCACGCCTCAATTGGAGGTAACGCGATGATCAAGGGATCCTGCCTGTGCGGCGATATCGCTTTTGAAACCGCGGCAGAGCCGCAAGGCGCTTCGATGTGCCATTGCGGCCAATGCCGAAAACAATCCGGTGGGATCTGGTCCTCGGCCTATGTGCCTGAGAAGGACCTGACCATCACCGGCCCGGTCAGCTGGTTTGCCTCTAGTGACTCGGCCAAACGCGGTGTCTGCCCGCGCTGCGGCTCTTTCCTCTTCTGGAAGGCCAATGACGAAGACACCATCAGCTTTTCGCTTGGATCAATTGACGGCCCCACCGGCCTGACCCTGACCAAGCACATCTTTGTCGCCGACAAGGGCGACTATTACGAACTTGCGGACGGCGTGCCGCAAAAGGACTGAAGACTTAGGGAGCAAACATGTCTGATTTTCCAACAAAGGCCCGTGTGGTCATCATCGGTGGCGGCGTCATCGGCGCGTCAACGCTCTATCATCTGGGCAAGAAAGGTTGGACCGATTGTGTCCTGCTCGAAAAAAACGAACTGACTGCAGGATCGACATGGCACGCGGCCGGGAACGTACCAACGTTTTCGACGTCCTGGGCGATCATGAACATGCAGCGGTATTCGACCGAGCTGTATTCGCGCCTGGGTGAGGAAGTTGATTACCCGATGAACTATCACCAGACCGGGTCAATCCGTCTGGGCCATTCCAAAGAACGGTTGCAGGAGTTCGAGCGCGCCTGTGCCATGGGCCGCTATCAGGGCATCGAGATGGAGATGTGGACGCCGGAACAGGCCAAGGAAAAATACCCGTTCCTGGAAACCCACGATCTGGAAGGGGTTCTGTGGGATCCGTCGGACGGCGACATTGATCCGGCACAGGTGACCCAGGCGCTGGCCAAGGGTGCGCGCGATATGGGGCAAAAAATCGTGCGGTTCTGCCCGGCAACCGGTGTGACCCAAAAGGAAGACGACACCTGGATCGTGCACACCGACAAGGGCGATATCGAATGTGACTATGTGGTCAATGCCGCCGGGTATTATGCCCAGCGCGTCGGTGAATGGTTCCTGCCTTATGGTGGTCGTACCGTGCCGATGATGGTCATGTCGCACCAGTATTTGCTGACCGAACAGATCCCCGAGGTTGAAGCCTGGTCCAAGGAACACGGCGGCAAGCTGCCGCTGATCCGCGACGTGGATATCTCCTATTACCTGCGTCAGGAAAAGAACGGCTATAACCTCGGCCCGTATGAGCCGAACTGTAAAGGTCACTGGATGACCGAGGACGACCAGATGCCCGAAGACTTCAGCTTCCAGCTGTGGCAGGACGATCTGGACCGGATCGAAGACATTGTGACTGATGCGATGGAGCGGGTGCCGCTGATGCAGACGTCAGGTGTCAGCAGCGTCATCAACGGTCCGATCCCCTATGCGCCGGATGGTCTGCCGTTGGTTGGTCCAATGCCCGGCGTAAAGAACGCGTTCGAGGCCTGTGTGTTCACCTTTGGCATCGCCCAGGGCGGCGGCGCTGGCAAGGTCATGGCCGAATGGATCGTCGATGGGTCCACCGAATGGGATATGTGGGCGATCGACCCGCGCCGTTACACCGATTACACCGATCAGGATTATTGTGATCAGAAGGGTCTGGAAGTTTATGGCAACGAATACGCCATGCATTTCCCGCACCACGAATGGCCCGCAGCGCGCGACAAGAAACTGTCGCCGGTCCATGCCAAGGTCAAGGAACTGGGCGGTGTCATGGGGGCCTATAACGGTTGGGAACGAGCCAACTGGTTTGCTCAAGACGGCGATGACACGTCGCTGGAAGCGACCCACACCTGGGGTCGCTCCGGCCCATGGGAGCAGCGCATCAAGGAAGAATGCGAAGCGGTGCGTGACACTGTTGGCGTGCTCGACCTGCCAGGGTTCTCACGTTTCAACCTCGAAGGAGAGGGTGCTGCAGAATTCCTGCGGGGTATGGTCACGGGTGGTCTGCCCAAAGTGGGTCGGATGAATCTGGTTTATTTCTCGGATGACCGGGGCCGGATCCTGACAGAGATGTCCTGTATTCGTCACGGCGAAGATCATTTCACCATGATCACCGCCGGTGGCGCACAATGGCATGATTTCGAGATCCTGAGAAACGCTCTGCCTGCCGGGGTGTCGTTGACCGATCACACCACCGAATTTGGCACCATGATCGTGACCGGCCCGAAATCGCGTGACTTGATCGCGTCGATTTCGGATGCAGATCTGACACTGGGATGGCTGACACATCAAAAGGCGACCGTTGCGGGTAAACCTGCGTTTTTGGCGCGGGTGTCCTTTGCGGGTGAACTGGGGTGGGAGGTGCATTGCGCCAATGCAGATCAGGCAGCGATTTATGATGCTGTTCTGGCTGGCGGTGCCAAGCCATTTGGTATGTATGCCCTGAACTCTCTGCGTCTGGAAAAAGGCTACCGTGCGTGGAAGGGTGATCTGTCGACCGACTACTCGCTGCTCGAAGGCGGATTGGAGCGTTTTGTCAAACTCGACAAACCCCAGGATTTTCCGGGCAAAGCCGCAATCCAGAGCGAAAAGCAGCAGGGAGTTAAGAAGTCCTTTGTCACTCTGACGGTTGAAGCTGGCGGCGCTGATGCGCCCTATATGTCCTGTATCTGGAGCGGAGACGAGATCGTTGGTGAAACCACCAGCGGCGGCTGGGGCTATCGCGTCGGGTCGTCGATCGCGCTGGGCATGGTGCGCGCCGAACTGGCGGTGCCGGGCACCGAGCTGGAGGTCGAGATCTATGGCGAAAAGTGTCGCGCGGTGGTTCAAAAGGACGAACCGCTCTGGGATCCCGCAAACGAGCGTCTGCGCGCCTGATCAGCTGGTCGCTGAGCCATGCGGAACCGGAAAGGAAACCTGGAGTATTGGAGCGTACTCCAGGTGCCTGCTTTCCTGAACTGCGTGGGACAGATACACTGACTGGAGGAAAATGCGTCTGCGCCGCTCGTTTGGGTCGGGGCAGACGGTTGCCAAACTGGTGGAGACCGTGTGATCCCTCTGGGCCTGCCAACAGACCCAGACAGCCACCGAATGCAGGAGATCGGCATGACAGATATTACGTTGCTCGACGGTTCCATAGGCCAGGAATTGGTCAAACGGGCGGGGAATCGTCCGACGCCTTTATGGTCTACATCTGTTATGCTGGAGCGTCCGGAATTGGTGCGTGCGGTACACGGGGATTACTTTGCATCCGGTGCGACGGTTGCGACAACCAATACATACGCCGTCCATCGGGATCGACTGCCGCATGGAAATCTCGAGGACAAATTCGAAGACCTGATCAACACGGCGCTGACCGAGGCAGAAGCCGCACGAGATCAGGCCGCAGGAGGTCAGATCGCGGCCTCCCTTGGGCCGCTTGGGGCCTCATATCGGCCAGACATATGTCCACCACCGGCCGAGGCGGCACTGCAATATGCTGAGTTGGTCGGGTTGATGCAGGACCGGGTGGATCTGTTCCTGATTGAAACTGCATCTTCTGTGGCGCAGGCCCAAGGGGCGCTGTTGGGAACATATGGAACCATCAAACCGGTGTGGTTGGCAGTAACGGTCAAGGATGATGATGGGACCTGTTTGCGTTCGGGTGAACCAGTCGGAGCGTTGCGTGAGATCATCGAAACCTATCAACCGGCTGCCATTCTGGTGAATTGTTCGCGCCCCGAGGCCATCGGTGCGGCGTTGGACACGATCAAGGGCTTTGGAAAACCCTTTGGTGCCTATGCCAATGGATTTACCCGGATCTCGGAGGCCTTTCTGGGCGATGCGCCAACCGTTGATGCGTTGGAGGCACGGGTGGATCTGACACCCGACGCGTATTCCGATATTGCAATGAGCTGGGTCTCACAAGGGGCAACGATCATTGGCGGCTGCTGTGAAGTGGGTCCCACCCATATTGCAGACTTGGCAATGCGATTGCAGGCCAACGGGCATCAGATCGTCTGAGGAAAACACCAATGGGTATGCATCAAGGACAGCAAAAAGACGATGCAGACCACAAGGTCTGGCATTTTGACATCGTAGTGTCGGACGGTTTTGTCCTGATCGAAGTCGCGGCCATCACCGATTTGCTGCGTATCGCCAACCGAACCATGGCCCGTGCGCCGTTCAAATGGACCTTTCGATCTGCCAAGGGGGGGCGGGTTGCATCGTACAGTGGCCCGCTGGTCGAGACCGAACCATTCATCCAGAAACCCGAGGCCGATTTTGCCTTTGTGATTGGAAATTCGAACCCTGATACTCCGGCCCTCTCGCTGACGCAGACGATCAGCGCCTATACATATCGCGGGGCCAAGGTCTATTTATTGGCCGAAGCCGCCAGTCGGTACATCCGTGATCTGGGGCCCGAAGCCGAAGGCCATACGACCCATTGGGAGAATTCGATATTTCTTAGGGAACGGTTGGGCATGTTCGATGCAGGACATGCGCTGGCATCCGAAACCGGACCCATTATTACCTGCGCGGGTATGGGGGCGACGATCGATGTGGTTCTGGCGTTGATTGGGCGGTTGACGTCATCGGCCACGCAAATGACGGCGGCCAATGTCATGTTGCATGAAAACATCCGCGATTTCGGATCACTGCAACCGTTTTCCGGTGTCAAACCTACGATCACCGGGGACAGCGATCTGGATCACTGCATCCGCATTATGCAGGACAACATGGAAGAGCCGGTGCCGATCAATGAGATTGTGGATATGCTGGGGATTTCCACCCGATCCCTGGAACGGAAATTCAAAACGTTTCTAAGGGCGACGCCAAATACGTTCTACCGGGAAATGCGCCTGAGTAAGGCCAATAATCTGTTGTTGAACACCACGCTCAGCGTTCGTGAAATTGGTCTGGCTTGCGGTTTTCCCAGCGGCTTCTCGGGCCTCTACAAAAGCTTTTTTGGCGTCACGCCCTTTACCGTACGAAAAAGTCGCCGTGCCGGAGCAAGTGGAGAATAGCACCGAAAGGCTGGCGTTTTTGATGCATTTCCTGTCGCCTGTTTGTGCCAGATTGCCCGAAATTCGTTGTTTCGGAGTAGCGACATGGTTGATCTTCCCAACAAGGCCCGCGTGGTCATCATCGGTGGTGGTGTTATTGGTTGTTCGGTGGCGTATCACCTGACCAAGAAAGGCTGGAAGGACGTTGTTTTGCTGGAGCGCAAGCAGCTGACCTCCGGCACCACCTGGCATGCCGCGGGCCTGATTGCCCAGCTGCGCGCCACCGCCAACATGACCAAACTGGCGAAATACAGCCAAGAGCTCTATGGCTCGCTCGAGGAAGAAACAGGCGTTGCTACCGGGTTCAAACGCTGTGGCTCAATCACCGTTGCCCTCACCGAAGAGCGCAAGGAAGAGATCTATCGCCAGGCCGCGATGGCGCGTGCCTTTGGCGTCGAGGTTGAAGAGATCTCGAATGAACGGGTGGGTGAAATGTACCCGCATCTGAACCTCGAAGACGTCAAGGGCGCGGTGTACCTGCCGCTGGACGGGCAGGGCGATCCTGCCAACATCGCGCTGGCCTTGGCCAAAGGGGCCCGTCAGCGGGGCGGTATCGTCAAGGAACGCGTCAAAGTCACTGATATCGTGAAATCCGGTCGCTCTGTGACCGGAGTAGACTGGGTTGCCGATGACGGCAGCGCGAGCGGTCACATTGAATGTGATATGGTGGTGAACTGCGCCGGTATGTGGGGCCACGAGGTCGGCCGCATGGCGGGCACCAACGTACCGCTGCACGCCTGTGAGCATTTTTATATCGTGACCGAAGCCATCGAAGGGCTGACACAATTGCCGGTTTTGCGGGTGCCGGATGAATGTGCGTATTACAAAGAAGATGCGGGTAAAATGCTGTTGGGTGCGTTTGAACCCAACGCCAAACCCTGGGCGATGAACGGCATTCCGGACACGTTCGAATTTGATCAGCTGCCCGAAGATTTCGATCACTTTGAACCGATTCTGGAAAATGCCTGTAACCGGATGCCGATGCTGGCCGAGGCGGGGATTCACACTTTCTTTAACGGACCTGAATCCTTTACTCCAGATGATGCCTATCACCTGGGCCTCGCACCCGAGATGGACAATGTCTGGGTTGCGGCAGGGTTCAATTCGATCGGGATCCAGTCCGCGGGCGGGGCCGGCATGGCGCTGGCCGAATGGATGGACAGCGGTGAAAAACCGTTTGATCTGGGCGATGTGGACGTGTCCCGCATGCAGCCGTTTCAGGGCAACAAACAGTATCTGTTTGAACGGTCCAAAGAGACCTTGGGCCTGCTTTACGCCGACCATTTCCCCTATCGCCAAAAAGCAACCGCACGCGGTGTGCGCCGCACCCCGTTCCATCACCACCTGCTGGAAAACGGTGCGGTGATGGGTGAAATCGCCGGTTGGGAACGTGCCAACTGGTTTGCCAACGAAGGGCAGGAGCGCGAATACCACTACAGCTGGAAGCGTCAGAATTGGTTCGAAAACTCGGCCGCCGAACACCGCGCGGTGCGTGAAAACGTCGGCATGTACGACATGTCGTCGTTCGGCAAGTTGCGGGTCGAAGGCCCCGATGCCGAAGCCTTTTTGAATTACATTGGTGGTGGTGATTATTCAGTTCCAATTGGCAAGATCGTCTATACACAGTTCCTGAACAACCGCGGTGGGATCGAGGCAGACGTGACCGTCACCCGCCTGAGCGAAACCGCCTATCTGGTGGTAACACCTGCGGCAACACGTCTGGCGGATCAGACCTGGATGATGCGCAATCAGGGCGACTTCCGCGTGGTGATCACCGATGTGACCGCTGGCGAAGGCTGTCTGGCCGTGATGGGACCCAATGCCCGCGCGTTGTTGGAAAAAGTGTCGCCTGCTGACTTCTCGAACGCGACTAACCCATTTGGCACCGCGCAAGAGATCGAGCTGGGTATGGGGTTGGCGCGCGCGCACCGGGTGACCTATGTGGGCGAATTGGGCTGGGAGCTGTATATGTCTTCGGACATGGCTGGCCACGCCTTTGAAACGCTGCACGCGGCCGGTCAGGATATGGGGCTGAAACTGTGCGGCATGCACATGATGGACAGCTGCCGGATCGAAAAGGGGTTCCGCCACTTTGGCCACGACATCACCTGTGAGGATCACGTGGTTGATGCAGGTCTGGGCTTTGCGGTCAAGGTCGACAAGGCCTGTGATTTTATCGGAAAACAGGCTGTGATCGATCGCAAGGCATCCGGCCCAAAGAGCCGTCTGGTCCAATTCAAATTGACCGATGCCGAACCACTGTTGTTCCACAATGAACCGATCCTGCGGGACGGTGAATATGTCGGCTACCTCAGCTCGGGCAATTATGGTCACACGCTGGGTGCCGCCATCGGTCTGGGTTATGTCCCCAGCGAAGGCGAAAAGGCAGCCGATGTTTTGGCATCGAGCTATGAGATCGACGTCTGCGGCGTCAAGGTCAAAGCCGAAGCGTCGTTGAAGCCGATGTACGATCCAAAATCCGAACGCGCCAAAGTCTGACCATTTCGGAAACAGGTAAATCAAGGCCCCGGAGAGATGTCTCCGGGGCCTTTTCGTTTGTCGGGGGCGGGCGTCCGTATCATCACGTTTTGGAATTCGAAAGATCACAGAAAACGAAGTTTCCCGCGCCGTGAAACCTGCCATAAGAACGGCACAAGGAGCATCCCAATGAGTCCATCTGAGAACCGTGATACACCACAAGGTTTGGCCTTTGCCGTATCGGCCTATGTGATGTGGGGTTTCCTGCCACTGTATCTCAAGCTGTTGGACCATCTCCCTCCCACCGAAGTCGTTGCGCACCGGGTGATCTGGTCTGTGCCCGTTGCCGGGCTTTTGTTGCTGATCCTGCGCCGGACGCGTGATCTCAAGGCGGCGCTGAAATCACCCAGAACCATGGCAATGGCCTGTCTGACTGCGGCGCTGATTTCGATCAATTGGGGAATCTATGTTTGGGCGATTTCGACGGGACAGACTTTGGATGCGGCCTTGGGGTATTACATAAATCCGCTGTTTAGTGTCTTTTTGGGTTCTGTTCTGTTGCGCGAACGATTGAGCCGATATCAGCTTTTGGCGATCTCTATTGCGGCGCTTGCCGTTCTTATTCTGGCTGTGCAGGCCGGATCCCTTCCGTGGGTGGCGTTGGCATTGATGTTCAGCTGGGGGTTTTATGCGTTTTTCAAGAAATCCCTGCCCATTGGGCCGAACCAGGGTTTCCTGCTTGAGGCGTTGATTCTGCTGATCCCGGGACTTGGGTATGTCGGGTATCTGATGGCGACCGGCACCGGGCATTTTGGTGTAGGTGGGTTTGACACCGCAATGCTGTTGGGATGTGGGGTGGTTACGGCAGTGCCGTTGATCGTTTATGCCAATGGAGCCAAATTACTGCGTCTGACGACCATCGGCATACTGCAATACATAGCGCCCACCATGATCTTTGCGATTGCTGTTTTTGTCTTTGGCGAAGAGATCGACCCTGCCCGTCGCATTGCCTTTCCGCTGATCTGGCTGGCCCTGGTGGTTTATTCGATTCCCATGGTGAAACAGATGCGACAGGGCGCTGTTCATACAGGTTGATCACAGCGCGAACCGGGAAAGGCCGCGCTGTCGGTGATTTCCTGATGCAGGCGCGCGGCCCATAGCCCATAAGCTGTCGCATTCGGATGATAGCCATCTGTTGCCGCCAGATCCGGATCAGGGGGCAGGTCAAACGGCAAATGTCGCACATATGCGCCGTGATTCTGGACGGTATGCGACAGTGCCTGATCGAGGCGTTTGGACTGCTGTCCCAGAACCCAGGCCAACGGCTGTGGCAAGGCCGGGAAATGCTGCATCGGAGGCACGCCCGAGAGCAGAATCAGCCGTGCGCGAAACTTGCTCCGCAGCAGGGCAATCAACCGATCCTGACGATGGGCAAACCGGCGCGCGGAGGTGCCACGGGTGACATCGTTGACCCCCAGCGCTGCAACCGCGATATCGAACTGTAGGTCCGGCAGGGCCTGTATGCGTGCGACAGCGTCCTGAGTCGTATGCCCTGTTGTCGCTTCGAGCCGCCAGTGCACAGAATGGGTCGAGGCCAATCTGGCAACCAGATGTCCGCAAAGGGCGGTGCTTTGGTGATCTGTTCCCACGCCAGCGGCCGAACTGTCCCCTAGGATCAGCAGTCTCAACTCGGGGCCGGTTCCGGTCCGACCTGACCGGGGCCCCTTGGGTTCTGGCAAAAGGGTCGCCTGCGAGCGGACATACAAACCCTGTGCAATCAGCAGGGGCAGCAGGCCCAACCGAATGATCTGGTCGGTTGCAAACACCTTAGGACAGCGCGTCCTTGAATTTCAGAAAACGGGCGTCCGTCATGACCCTTGCATTCATCGCATCCCGCAGAGCACCGACCGATTTGTACGGTCTCATGACCACTTCGAAGTCCTGGATCAACCCGTCTTGGTTCAGGGTAATCAAATCTACGCCAACTGCATCCAGATCGCCGATCTTGCACTGAAATTCCAACGCCCAATCCAAACCCTCGCCCATGACACGGCGGTATCGAAAGTCGGAAAATACCTGAACAACGTGCCCCAGAACCGCTGCCACAGGATCGCGTCCGGTCCAGGTTTTGTAATAGGTTGGCGGCAGGAAACGCACGTCCGGTGCCAAGATCGCCTTGAGCTGATCAGGGTTTCCGGACGCGACTGCGGATTTCATCTGGGTTATGGTCGGGTGCATGGCAGTCTCCTGTGACAGCAGATACAGCCAAGGTGAGCCGAGCAGATTATGCGAGCAAGGGCGACGTCACGGTAGCCCCTGAATCAGATGCGGCGTTCACAGGCAGATACGCCCCCCCAAGGGCTGTTATGCCGTCCGCCGCAATCCGATGTCCGTGTCCGGTGTGGCAAACAACGCTGCGGCGCAGGGAAATCGTGCCAAAATCTCAGCGCCGCCGGGCAGACGTTCAGCGTGAAAATGACCATTTTCCCACAGTGTTACACCGTCAACTTTGATCGTTGGATCAATCACATTCCAGCTGATTTCTCCCGGTGCATAGGCCCCGCAAGTGTGAAAATGGAGAATCCGTGGGTTTCCGAATGCAGCACCGCCCCAGCGCTCGTAATTCTCACGCGCGTCCCACGGGTAACCGCATCCGGGGTGAATGCCAGCGTGCCAAGAGTGAACAAAGTTGCGGTCGATGCCAAACATCTTTGCAACAAAATCATAATGCGCTTCCGCCTTGGCCACATCCGTCGGCAACCCGTCGAACCCGGTCAATCGCCCCTCGTGCATCACGGCAAGAAGCGGACCGTCGAATTCAACGGTATAGGGTTCATAGTATTTTGACCCTGTGCCGGTCAAAAAACCGGGCATCGCAATGCGACCTGTGAAACTATGGGCAGGCACCGGAGTAAACACGGACATTGGAAACCGCAGGATCGAAGTATCACCCGAAGGCGCAAGATTCATCTCGGGGCGTCCGCTGACTTGCGTCCCGGCAGGGCAGGACAATTCAACATGTTGCGATGTCGCAAGGGTTTGGTTGACCAGAGATTTCAGCGCCATGAACGCGTCATGATGTCCATTGGAAAACCCGGAGCCAAACAGTTCCTTGGTCACGGCAAAGCTGACGATGACCTTTTTTCCCTGGGGCATTTCCGAGAAGCGCAGCTGATCTCCCAACCGTGCGAGAAATAGAATGATGTCTGCGCGTTCAAAGGCCTGCAGCAGTGCATCTGATAGATGCGGATTGTCAGGATTGAACCCCACGTCCACGGCTTCCACGGCCAGATCCAAATCCCGTGCAGCGCTGGTTACGACTTGGACCGAATCCGCGTCAAAATAGCCATATTCCGGTGGCTCATAAGCGATCAACAGACGTTCGCCCGCGCGCGCCTGCGCACAGTTCTGCAGCAGGTTTCGAGCACCGTGTTCAGGGGTGATATCAGACATTCCGGCTCCTGTAATGGTAGGTCAGTTTCACCTGTTTCGGTGCACGGAACCATTTGAAACCTGTAATGCAATACATTAGCTTGACTTATATGATACTCAATCTTCCCTTTACCTCTCTACGGGCCTTTGAGGCAGTTGTCCGCTGTTCCGGGTTCAGCGCCGCAGCCGACGAATTGGGCGTCAGCCAAAGCGCCGTTAGCCAACATGTACGCAGTCTTGAGGGGTGGCTGGGGCAGGACCTGTTGATCCGCGGTGCGCGTAAATCACGCCCAACCGAGGATGGAGTACGGCTGGCTTTGGCGATTTCGGATGGATTGGGGCGTATTTCCGACGTCTGCGGGGATCTGCGCAGTAAGGTGCGCAACAAGAATACGATTGTCATAAATTGCCCGCCCGGGTTTGCCTATATCTGGTTGTTCCCCAGATTGGTTCGCTTTGATCTGGCCCATCCGGATCTCACCATTTCAATTGCGACCGACGCCGGGCATTCCGGATTTTCCACCGGTGCCGCCGACATAGCGATCCGTTATGAACTGGGCGAGACACCCGGGTTTCACGGTCACAAGCTGATGGAGGAAACCCTGTTCCCTGTGTGTGCGCCCAGTCTTGCAAATGGACCCCGGCCCATCCGTCAGGTGGCAGATCTGGCCCATCACACGATCCTCTATGATGACGTGGACCGCTATGGCGCTGACAGCCCCAACTGGACGTTCTGGGCACGGGAATGTGGTATGCATCTCTTTCCCCCGGAACGTACCCGCCGGTTTGGTCAGTCCAACATGGGCGTTCAGGCTGCGATAGATGGAATGGGGGTCGGAATGGGGCGGACACCTTTGGTGAATGATGCGCTGGCTGACGGTCGACTGGTCCGACCGTTTCCCGAGATTGCCAAATCCCGTCTCAGCTATTGGGTGTCTTATCGGTCCGGGACCGAAGGCAATGACAAGATTTCCAGGTTTCTATCTTGGATTGCAGACGAAGCACGCGCCCAGCCTGCAATCACAGATTTGAAAGGTTGACGATCAAATCGCCTGGGCGCGCTGGTCTTCGCGTCCCATTGCGATCAATCGCGGTGTCTTGTCCTGTTCTGACTGAAACTCGGCCTTGTCAGACATGCCACGCCAACCGGATAACAGCAGGCTTTGCGCTACTGCCCCGCCCAGGGTCGTGCCCGGTCCCAGAACAATGAACACGTCAGGCATCAGTTCGCGGGCTGCCGTCCGGATCGCGGCGGTAAAGTCATAGGGTTCAACAACCTGATGGCCCAATGTGTAATCGTACAGTTCAGCCAGGTCACTGGCCCCGCGCTGCCATAGGCTGCCGCGCCCGTCGATCAGTGCCAGATCCGGTTGTCGCAGCAGAGCCCGCCCCAGTCGGGCCTGACCCAGAGCCGAAACCGGCTTTTGCAGATTTGTGTGAAATCCGGCGTGATTGGGCAGGCGCATGGGAAAGCGGTCTTGAACTGGCTCCATTTCAGTCTCGAACGCCTGCAATCCGGCTTCGTCTCCGGCCAGCACCAGCATACCGCCCAGGTCGATTGAAATAGCCAGGCTATGCGCGGCACGGGTATTGATGTCGTCCATTTTGGCCAGGATGGCGTCGCGCGCTCCGGGGATGGGACGCCACTCTTCGTCAACAAAGGGATAGATCAACTGCCCGCCGATCATTTGTTCCTGCATCAGGGTGCCCATTGTGTTGATCACCTCAAGACCGCCCATCGGATCCAGCGCCCCGGCACAGGCCAGCGCGATATACCACCCCATGGAATTTCCGGTGACACCCAAAATGTCGAACCGGTCCCGGTCGATCGCCCGAAAGTCCGCCAGCGCGCATGCATAGATCAACGCCGAAGCATTGTCGCCCCGTGTGTGCGTCGGACCAGAGAACCGCGCCGCGCCATCCAGATCGGATAGGGTTTTCTGTCCCATCTGGCTGCGATAGGCGTCAAAGTCGCTCAGCATCGCCGCCTGATCCATGTGGTGGCGGCCAAAGTACCCCAATTCTGTTCGGTTATAGGTGCCCCGTCCTGGGGCTACGACGACAGCGGTCTGTTTCATGATGCGTTCCACAGCGTGCGGGCGGCTTCGGTGATCGAGGCGCGCGAGGGCATGGTGGCGGCATAGGCGGGACCCGTGGCAATAAAGCTGTCTTGTGCAGCGATACGGGCGTGGGGCAAATCGGTCTGCTCGTGCAGCATAGCCATCAGAGCCTCGGACTGGCTACCTGTGGTTCTGCATTCATCAACCACCAGCACCTTTTCAGCACCACCCAGAGCGGCCAGAACCCCCTCCAAAGGCAATGGTGCCAACCAGCGGAGATCAATGATCCGGGTTTCGATCCCTTGCGCCCGCAAGTCGGCAGCGGCCTGTGTGCTCAGATAGCGCCCATTCCCATAGGTCAGGATTGCCAGTGGTCCGTCACCTTCTACCCCGACTTCACCCAACCCGATCCGGCGATCCGGCTCAGGGTATGTGGACAGCCATCCGCCGTCCTTTTCGCCTATCAGGTCGCGCATCGGGTACAGCGCGATAGGCTCCACCATCACCACAACGCGCTGCTCTTCCCGCGCCAGACGTACACATTCGCGCATCATCATCGCGGCGTCGTCACCGCGCGAAGGGCAGGCGATTACCACGCCTGGAATATCGCGCAGCACCGCGAGAGAATTGTCATTGTGGAAATGCCCGCCAAACCCCTTTTGATAGCCAAGGCCCGCAATGCGCATCACCATCGGGTTGGTGAACTGACCATTGGAGAAAAACGACAGGGTTGCCGCCTCGCCGCGCAATTGGTCTTCGGCGTTATGCAGATAGGCCAGAAATTGGATTTCCGGCATTGGGATGAACCCGTTGTGCGCCATGCCGATGGCCAAACCCAGAATTGACTGCTCGTCCAGCAGCGTGTCGATCATCCGGTCAGGACCAAAGCGGTCAACCAGCTTTTGGGTGACACCGTAAACGCCGCCCTTGCGGCCCACATCTTCGCCCATCATGACGATCTCACGATGCTCCAGCATCAGATCGGTCAATGCCCAGTTCAGCAGCTTATTCATTGGCTGCGGATTGCCGAGTTGTTTGTAATCGGATCCAAAGGCCACAGCGCGGGCATCTTCGGACGGGCCGTTCGACGGTATGCAGTCCCGCATGGGGGGGATGATCGAAGCCATGACATCAGATGCGGTTTTCAGGCGGGGCCGTTTGACCGCTTCTGTGGCCACACGGGTGCATTGATCCTCGGCCTCTTGATAGATTGCCAGAATCTGTTCGGCATTCAGCACCCCCTGTTCGATCAACAGCCGGGCTGAATGCAGCAATGGATCGTCTGCTTCCCAGCCTTCGAACAGCTCCTTGGACAGATAGGCCTGCTGCAAATCCGACCCGGCATGACCGTAAAGCCGCACCAATGTCAGGTGCAGAAAGGCCGGTTTGCGCCGTGTGCGCACATAGTCTGCGGCCTCCTTTGCCACGCGATAGGTGTCATACAGATCCAATCCATCGGCATGGAAATATTTAAGCCCGGGTTTGTTTTCATAATTGGCCGCCACCCATCCGCGCGGGGTGCGGGTGGAAATACCGATGCCGTTGTCTTCGCAGACAAAGAGCAGAGGCAGCGGCACCGATTGATATGACGTCCAGCAGGCCGTGTTGATAGCGCCCTGTGCGGTCGAGTGGTTCGAAGAGGCATCGCCAAAGGAGCACATGACAATACTGTCATCCTCCAGCACCCGATGTTCCGGAGTTTGGCGTTTGGCGAGCCCTACGGAATAGGCCGCCCCGACGGCCTTGGGCAGGTGGCTGGCGATGGTCGAGGTCTGTGGCGGTATGTTCAGGGATCTGGAGCCAAGCACCTTGTGGCGCCCACCGGAAATCGGATCCTCGGTCGAGGTCGAAAAGCTGAGCAACATATCCCAGGCGGGGGTGGTGCCAGGTACCTGCGCAGACCGCATGGTCTGAAAGGCTCCATCGCGGTAATGCAGAAATGCCATGTCACTGGGCCGCAATGCCGAGGCCACTGCCGCCATACCTTCATGCCCCGAGGACCCGATGGTGTAATAACCCTGACCGGCGGCCTGCATTTTGCGTGATCGGCGGTCGAGATTTCGGCTCAGGCACTGGGCCCGGAAAATCGCCACGGCGTCCGTGTCGGACAGGGGGCCGGACGGTGCAGCACCAGAGGGGAGATGACCCGTGGTGAGTTTGTCACGAAAGGCCTGATCGACAATGTCGGCACGATCCATGTCTGGTTTCCTTACTTGAGTTCGGCTGTTGCTGCAGCGATCCGGCGCAGACCTTCGCGCAGCTCCGCTTTGGAGTAGGCATAGGACAGGCGGAAGTACCCAGGCAATCCAAAGGCCCGTCCGGGAACCAAGGCCACCAAGGCTTCGTCCAGAAGATAGCTGCAGTAATCCGCGTCGGTTTCGATGGTTTTCCCCTGCGGCGTGACTTGGCCAAAAACGCCGCTACAGGACGGGAAGACATAAAAAGCCCCGGATGGTTCCGGACAGATCAACCCGTCGATCGCATTCAATCCGTGAACAACCAAATCGCGACGGGCACGGAATTCGGTGCTGCGGGTTTCCAAATGGTCCTGTGGGCCGGTCAGAGCCGCGACGCTGGCCGCCTGTGCGATCGAACACGCGCCTGATGTCGATTGCCCCTGGATGGCTGTCATTGCCTTGATCAGCGGCACCGGGCCGATGCCCCAGCCGATGCGCCAGCCGGTCATGGCGTAAGCTTTGGATACACCATTGACGATCAGCGTCCGGTCGGCCAGATCGGGGGCGGCGTTGCGAAAACTGGTGAAGGGTACATAAGCAATGTGCTGGTAGATCTCATCCGCCAAAATCCATACATGCGGATAGCGACGTAGCACGTCGGCCAGTGCTCTAAGCTGATCGGCCGAATACATGACACCGGATGGGTTTCCCGGTGAATTCAACATCAGCCACCGAGTTTTGTCGGTGATCGCCATTTCTAGCGCTTCGGGTGTCAGGAGAAACCCGGATGACGCCGGGCAGGGGACCGACACCAAAGTTGCCTCACAAAAGTCGATGATGTCCGAGTAGCTGGTCCAATAGGGAGCAGGTACGATCACCTCATCGCCGGGATCCACGGTGGCGAGGAGCGCGTTGGACAGAACCTGTTTGGCACCGGTCGAAATGAGGACCTCTGCCGGGTCAGTTGCAAACCCTGCCTGATCGGCCACCGCCTGACGCAATGCGGGAGTGCCTTGGGTCGAGGTATACCTGGTGTCCCCACGCAATGCCGCCTGATGGGCCGCCTCGATCACGTGATCGGGTGTCGGGAAATCCGGCTCGCCAGTTCCAAAAGTCAAAACCGGTTTTCCTGCTGCCCTCAGCGCCTCGGCGGCATCAGAGACATGTGCAATTTCGCTAAGGTTCAGGGCGCTGGCCCGGTGTGATCGGCGGAAGTCGGCGATGTTTGTCATGCTGTTTCGCAATACTTTCTGACGGTTTGAGTCAGCGTATCTTTACTTGACAGGCAAGGAAATCGAAGTTCTGGAATGGATGCATTACAAAATGGAATGACAAATGCCCCGTGCCCGCCGGTTTACCCCACCAATGTCCTGGTTGTCCGCATTTGAAACCGTGGCGCGTTTGGGGTCGGTCACAGATGCTGCGCGCGAAATGGATCTGACCCAGGGGGCTGTCAGCCGTCAGGTGCAAAAGCTGGAGGATGCGGTGCAAGTGCCGTTGTTTCAGCGCGATCGCAAGCGCATGATGCTCACACCCCAGGGAGCAGCCTATGCCGAACAGGTGCGTGCGGCAGTCAATCAAATCGCTGCCGCGACGATAGCGCTACAGGCGAATCCCTTGGGTGGGGCACTGAATCTGGCCATACTGCCCGCTTTTGGTGCCCATTGGCTGGCACCGCGTTTGCCCGGATTTTTGCAGGCCCATCCCGGGATTACCTTGAACCTGGGGACCCGAACCGACCCCTTTGATTTCACGCAAGAGACCTTCCACGGTGCGATTCACTTTGGACAGGATGACTGGCCCGATACCGAAGCGTTGAAACTGTGGGACGAACAGGTTGTGGCGGTCATGTCGCCGGATTTGGAGGTGGCGGACATGGAGTCGCTGTCGCATCTGCCGCGGCTGCAACTGGCGTCGCGCCCTTGGGCCTGGGATCAATGGTTTTCCGCGCAGGGGCTGGTGGCGACAGGGGCTCCGGCCATGGTTCTGGACCAATTCGCAACCATGGCGCAGGCGGCGCAATCGGGTTTGGGGGTGGCGTTGATGCCGGACTATCTGGTGGGCAAGGATCTGCAAGACGGGCGATTGATTGCCATGCCCGGAGCCGCCAGGGTCAGCGTCGGTAGCTATTATCTGGTTTGGCCCCGGGCCGGTCGGGATTATCCGGCATTGCAGGCCTTGCGCGATTGGCTGACCACGTTATGCAAAGAGACATGATGGACTTGCTCGACCGAAAAATAATCGCGGAGTTGCAACGCAATGCCCGCGAATCCACCACCAAGATCGCCACCAAGCTGGGCGTTGCGCGCACCACTGTGCATGAACGTATCAGCCGCATGGAGGACCGTGGCGTCATCGCTGGGTATTCCGTGGTGCTGCAGGAACATCCCGAAGGCCACAAGGTGCAGGTGGTGGTTATGGCCGAGGTCCAGCAAAAAGAAACCCGGCGGATCATCAAGCGGTTGGAAACCTATCCCGAGGTGCGACAATGCCTGTCTATCAACGGTGAGTTTGACCTGATTATCTGTGCCGAAGCCCCGCGGATCGAAGACCTGGATATTCTGGTCGATGAAATCGCGGCGATTCCTGGCGTGGTTCGCACCAATACCAACGTGATTTTTGGCCGACGGATTGACCGCATCTGACGAATTGACGGAAATTTCGTCGAATTGACGAAATGAGGACTCGTTTCGTCAATCTGGTCGCTACAAACTGAACATCTCATCCGCCACCCTTTTTGCAATAAAAGGAGATGTGCGATGCATTGGAACATTTGTGTAGTCGGCGCGGGCAAGATCGGTCAGATGATCGCGACGCTGCTGAAAACGTCGTCCAACTACTCTGTCACTGTGGCGGACCATGATCTGGCCGCGCTGGGCGCGATCAACAAATTGGGGATCGCCACTAAACAGATCGACGCCAAGGATGAGGCAGGGCTGGCCGAAGGGCTAAAGGGGTTTGACGCAGTTGTTTCTGCAGCGCCATTCTTTTTGACCCCCGCGATTGCTGCGGCTGCCAAGCGTGCTGGTGCGCATTACTTTGACCTGACCGAAGATGTCGCAGCGACCAATGCGGTACGCGATCTGGCCGCCAACAGCGAAACAGCATTCATGCCGCAATGTGGGCTGGCGCCTGGATTTGTCGGTATCGCCGGAGCGGCGCTGGCTGCGGAATTCGATACGCTGGACACCCTGCACATGCGGGTGGGGGCGCTGCCGCTTTATCCGACCAATGCGCTGAAATACAATCTGACCTGGTCGACTGATGGGTTGATCAACGAATACTGCAATTCCTGCGATGCCATTGTGAACGGCAAGCTGGTCAAGACCGCCCCGCTCGAAGACTATGAGATCCTCGGTCACGACGGCGTGGAATACGAATGCTTCAACACTTCGGGCGGTTTGGGCACGTTGCCTGAAACCCTGGATGGCAAGGCGCGCGCGGTATCCTATCGGTCGATCCGTTATCCGGGTCATCGCGACATACTGAAATTGTTGCTCACTGATCTGGGGCTTGAACGGCGTCGCGATCTGCTGAAAGAGATCTTTGAAACCGCGCTGCCCCGTACCGATCAGGATGTGGTTTTGGTCTATTGCACGGCGCGCGGGCAGATCGACGGCCAGCTGCGCGAAAAAAGCCTGATCAACAAATCCTTTGCCCGAACCATCAATGGACAGGTCTGGAGTGCCATTCAGGTGACCACGGCAGCCGGAGTTTTGGGCGTTGTTGACCTGATGCGAACCGGCGGACTGCCCGCGTCCGGATTTGTGCGCCAGGAACAGGTGCAGCTCTCGACCTTCCTGGAAACCGAATTTGGCCAGCTGTACCGCGCTGGCGACATCACCCAACTGAACAAGGCGGCCTGAGACATGAAAGATACAGTCATGACACCACACACCCTTTTTGCAAATCTGGGCCTGACCGAGGCCGAACTGACAGGCGGCACGCTGACCGTGCATTCGCCCATCGACGGGCGCGCATTGGCGGATCTCCACGAAACGCCTGCGTCCGACATGGATGCAATTCTGGCGCGCTCCAAAGCCGCGTTTAAGGCATGGCGCATCGTCCCGGCACCGCGCCGCGGAGAGCTGATCCGCCTGCTGGGCGAAGAGTTGCGCGCCGCCAAAGATGACCTGGGAGCCCTGGTCAGCTGGGAGGCCGGCAAGATCACGTCCGAAGGCCTGGGCGAAGTGCAGGAGATGATCGACATCTGTGACTTTGCCGTCGGTCTGTCGCGCCAGCTGTATGGCCTGACCATCGCCAGCGAACGTCCCGGCCATCGGATGATGGAAACCTGGCAACCGGCCGGTCCGGTTGGTGTGATTTCGGCCTTTAACTTCCCGGTTGCGGTCTGGTCGTGGAATGCGGCGCTGGCGCTGGTCTGCGGCGATCCGGTGATCTGGAAACCCTCCGAGAAATCACCTCTGACCGCCCTGGCTTGCCAAAAGATCTTTGATCGTGCTCTGGCACGGTTCGGGGATGCGCCGGATGGGTTGTTGCAAACTCTGATCGGTGGGGCGGACCTGGGCAAGTCGCTGGTTGCGAGCGAAGATGTCCCGATCATTTCGGCAACCGGTTCGACCCGGATGGGCCGTGCAGTGGCACCGGTTGTGGCGGAACGATTTGGCAAATGTATTCTGGAATTGGGCGGCAACAATGCGATGATCGTCGGCCCCTCGGCAGATCTGGAAATGGCCGTGCGGGCCATCGTGTTCTCGGCTGTCGGCACCGCCGGTCAGCGCTGCACCACCCTGCGCCGTCTGATCGTGCATAATTCCATCCGAGAGGACCTGGTTGCACGCTTGAAAAAGGCCTATGCTGGCCTGCCCGTTGGAAACCCGTTGGAAGAGGGTACCCTGGTCGGTCCCTTGGTTGATGCAGAGGCCGGCGCGGCCATGACGGCGGCGCTGGACGCGGCCCGCGTCGAAGGCGGCACCGTTCATGGTGGCAATCGCGTTACCAAAGGCTTGCCAGCCAATGGTGTCTACATGGAACCGGCGATCGTTGAAATGCCGGGTCAAAGCGCGACGGTCAAAGCCGAGACCTTTGCCCCGATCCTTTATGTGTTGGGGTATGACGAGTTCGCGCACGCGCTGGATCTGCAAAATGATGTGCCCCAGGGTCTCAGCTCCTGTGTGTTCACCCTGAACATGCGCGAAGCCGAAGAGTTCCTGTCTCCGGCTGGTTCGGACTGTGGTATTGCCAATGTCAACATTGGTCCGTCTGGTGCAGAAATCGGTGGTGCCTTTGGCGGCGAGAAGGAAACCGGAGGCGGACGTGAAAGCGGTTCGGATGCTTGGAAATCCTATATGCGTCGCCAGACAAATACGGTGAATTATTCAGCAGAATTACCCTTGGCGCAGGGTGTCAAATTTGACATCTGAAACACAGCGAACACAGCCCATCTGGGTTGAATGAGCTTTACCTCGTAAATGCTGCCGTCCTGATTCCATCGGGGCGGCAGTTATTTTTTGGGGGGCGGTACCGGTAACCCAGCGCCTCTTTTGGAGGCGCTGCCAGGCCCAACGGTTTTGATTGCATCGCAGATGCGCGAAAAACGGGCGGGAGCACCACCAGCCGGTCTGCGCCGACTTAGAAGTCCAGACCGAGGTCCACGGTCTGTGCCGAATGGGTCAGCGCGCCAGAGGAAATATAGTCGACGCCAGTCGCTGCAATCGACGCGATCCGCTCCAGCGTCACATTGCCCGAGGCTTCGGTGATGATCCGGCCTTGTACCATATCCACAGCGCGCGCCAGGGTATCATTGTTCATGTTGTCCAGCAAAACCACGTCCGCCCCGCCCACGGTCAAAACGTCTTCCAACTGATCCAGCCGATCCACCTCGATCTCGACTTTCATCATATGCGACGCATTGGCTTTGACGGCTTCCAGCACTGCTTGCACGCCGCCAGCGGCAGCAATGTGGTTGTCCTTGATCAGGATCGCATCCGAAAGGGAATAACGGTGGTTGAAACCACCGCCATGCAGAACGGCCTGTTTCTCGACAAGCCGCAACCCGGGCGTGGTCTTGCGCGTGCATGTGATGCGGGTTTTTGTCCCCGCCGCAGCGGTTACAAAGGCGGCAGTCTTGGTCGCAATTCCGGTCAGTCGACCGGCAAAGTTCAAGGCAACCCGCTCTCCCATCAGGATCGACGCCGCTGATCCTGAGATGGTCATCAGGGTCTCGCCCTTGTGCGCCGTTTCCCCGTCACCGATCAGGGTCTGTACGTCCAGCGTCGGATCAACCAGACCAAATGCGATCCGCGCAATCTGCATGCCGGACACCACCGCATCGGCGCGGGCGTTCAATCGCGCGACATAAGTCACGTCGCCGGGAACGACAGATCGCGTGGTGATATCCCCATAGCTGCCCAGATCTTCCATCAGCGCGTTGCGCACCAAGGGTTCCAGGATCAGATCGGGAAGAGAGGCATTGCTTATCCGGGGGCTCATTTGAATTCACTCACGATTTGGGCGCGCAATTGCAGCGCCTCAGACAGGGTCAGGCGCGATCGTTGGCCGGGACCGGTCGCGGCATCGGGAAAATCGGTGCGGGCATGGGCACCGCGGCTTTCTTCGCGTTGCAAGGCACAGGCAGCAATCATTGTCGCCGTTGCGCACATATTGAGAAAGCTCTCGCAATGGTCGTTTTCGGCCTCCAGCTGCGCGATCCTGCACAGCGCGGTCTTCAGGCCGGCGGCGTCGCGTAGAACACCAACATGGGTCGTCATTGTTTGACGCAGGGCGGTTACGGCCTCGGGGGAAACCGGGTCGCCACCGGGTGGGAACTGCAAATCAATCGGGTTGCACGTTTCTGGTGGCAGGTTTTGTACAATGTCCAACGCGCAGATCCGGGCATAGACCAGCGCCTCCAACAAACCATTCGAGGCCAGTCGATTTGCTCCATGCAGCCCGGTCGAGGACGCTTCGCCACATACCCATAGGTTTTTCAACCCGGAATGCCCGTTTTGGTCCGTTGCAATCCCGCCCATATGATAATGCGCAGCAGCGGCGACGGGGATCGTGTCCGCCACCGGGTCCACCCCGCCTCGACGACAGGCTTCGGCGACAGACGGAAAGTTTTCCAGAAGTGCAGCTCCCAAAGCTGCCCGCGTATCCAGCGATGGCCGATGTCCTGCCTGGGTTTGGGCAAAAATCGCCCGGGCCACCACATCCCGCGGGGCCAGTTCGGCATCAGGGTGTTGGGTCAACATGAACCGCTCTCCCTGGGCATTCACCAAAACGGCCCCTTCACCGCGCAGCGCTTCGGTGGCCAACGGGGCGGGGTCTTCGCCAACGTCGATGGCGGTGGGATGGAACTGCACAAATTCGGCATCGGCGATGTCCGCCCCGGCGCGGGCAGCCATGCCAATCACCTGTCCGCGGATACGCGGCGGGTTGGTGGTCAGCGCATATAATCCGCCCGAGCCGCCCCCGGCCAACAGATAGGACGAACCGCGCAACATCAACGGAGCTGATCCTTCGGGGGCCGAAGATTGCAGCACAACGCCGTCCACTGTGCCAGCCGTTTGTGACAACCGGACGGCCATTGTCCCTTCGAGCACCTGAACCGACGGCGTAGCTCGCACCTCGGCGATCAGCGCGGCCATGATTTCGGCACCGGCCTGATCGCCCTTGACCCGCACAACACGGGCAAAGCTGTGCGCTGCTTCGCGCGAGAGCACGTAGCCACCGTTTTTGGTACGGTCAAAGGGTGTGCCCAATGTCGTCAGTTGCAGAATGTGTTCGCGGGCGGCTTGGGTGACCATATGAGCCACGTCCAGATCCACCGTACCGGCACCCGCACGTTGGGTGTCTGCGGCATGGGCTTCGGGGCTGTCTGCCTGATCCATGGCGGCGGCCACACCGCCTTGCGCCCAGGCCGAGCTGGCACCTTCACCAAGTGGGTCAGGTGAGATCAGAACCACCGGATGCGGTGCTAGCATCAGCGCTGCATATAATGCACCCAGCCCGGCACCGACGATCACGACACGTCCGGTGGTGATCTCTCGCATTCGGATATCCTCAGATGCCCAGCTGGCGGCTGAGGTCGATCATGCGTTGTACGGACAGGCGGGCTTTGGCGGCTACAGTCGGGTCGACTTCGACTTGGTTGTCCATGGTGTGCAGCACCCACAGGACTTTTTCCAGAGTGATCTTTTTCATGTAAGGGCACATGTTGCACGGGCCGACAAATTCGACCTCGGGCAGAGAATCCGCGATATTCGACGCCATTGAGCATTCGGTGATCAACAGGGCCTTTTCCGGCTTTTCTTCGGTGACATATTTCAGAATGCCACTTGTCGAACCCGAGAAATCCGCCTCGGCCACCACATCGGGGGGGCATTCAGGGTGGGCGATCAGGCGGGTGCCGGGGTTCCATTCGCGGAAATCGCGCAGATCCTGAGGGCTGTATTGTTCATGTACGATGCACGAGCCTTCCCACCAGACGACGTTCTTTTGTGGAACATCCTTGGCCACGTTTTGGGCCAGGTATTGGTCGGGCGTCATGATGACCGTGTGGCTCTCCTGCGCGGCCACGATCTGGGCAGCGTTCGAAGAGGTGCAGCAGATGTCAGAGGCGGCTTTGACCTCGGCCGTGGTGTTGACATAGGACACGACAGGCGCACCGGGATAACGGCGGCGCATCTCATCGACGCCCTCGGCGGTGATGGATTCGGCCAGCGAGCATCCGGCTTCCATATCCGGCATCAGCACGGTTTTTTCAGGGCTCAGGATCTTCGACGTTTCGGCCATGAAATGCACACCACATTGAACGATCACATCGGCGTCGACTTCGGTGGCCTTGATCGCCAGTTGCAGGCTGTCACCGACGAAATCTGACACGCCGTGAAAAATTTCGGGCGTCATATAGTTATGACCCAAAATCACTGCGTTGCGCTCGGCTTTGAGGCTGTTGATCGCTTTGACATAGGGCGCATAGATCGCCCAGTCGGATGGCGGAACAACCCGATTCATCCGGTCATAAGTCTCGCTCATCGACGCGGCGAGCTCGGGCGAAGGGGTGAGGTCGTAATGATCCGCAAGGGTGGCACGGATATTTGTCAGGTCGAGCAACGGCTGGATCCCCGCAAACTTGAAGGTGGGCGATTGAATAGAGGAATTGGTGCCTTAGGGCCAGTGGAAAGAGCGTTTTCTTTCAACGGTTTGATTTGATCCTCTGGTCAAATCTTCTGTGTTAGCGGGAACAGGGTGACGTCTGGTCCAGTGTCCTGTGATTTTCTTGAACTGTTTCAATCTGATGGGTGGCCAAAGGCGGCCGAAGGCATCGTGTTTTTTGACCCGGTTCCAGATGATTTCATGGTCGAGTTTCTTCAGATTTCCCATTCGATTTGGGTATTTCCAGCACGCAGACAAGGGAATCGCCTGTTCCGTTTCGTCGCAGTGGTTTCATTTGATCGCCTGTTCGATCTGATAGGCAAAGCGCAACAGCCGTGCATCAGACCCCTTGGGGCCGGTGATGTGCAACCCAACAGGCATCCCGTCCGAAGATTTCCCGAATGGGATCGAAATCGACGGCAGCTCCAACACCGGAGTCAGTGTGACGGTGCGCCAATCTTCGGTAATTTCACGATCCCCAAGATCGGCGGAAAAGGGCAGTCCTGTTGCCGTTGGCCACAGAGCAAAGTCGTAACGGTCAAAGAATGCAACAGTTTCGGTCCAGATTCTGGCCCTCACGGACTGATATGCGACAAAATCCGCCAGGCTCAATCCGTCGCCCGACGCGCAGGCTGTGCGAAAACTTTCCCCGGACAGCGACATGTCGGGGTCCAATGCTGCGCGGACCCCCAAGGCGGATAGCCCGCGGGTCAAATGGGCAAAATCGTGCAACGGGGCCAGATCGGGCGCGGCATCTGCGACCTGCCAGCCCAGCGACTCGCACAGGGCCGGAACCGGCGCGAGCGCAGAAAGTATTGATGCGTGTGGGGATGTGCCGAACGGGGCGGCACAAAAGGCCAACCGCCCAGCGGGGAAAGGCATGTCGAGCGCCGACACCTGCGGGACGTCCTGCCAGAACCCCAATGGCTGACGGGCGTCATTGCCAGCCATGACCGACAGCATTAGCGTCAGATCGGCAACATTGCGCGCCATTGGGCCAGGGACGGACAGCCCGTCGAAGGGGACCGGGTTGGGATCGTGCGGAACAAGGCCTGAGGTTGGCCTGTAACCGACCACACCGCACCAGGCAGCGGGTGTGCGCAGACTGCCGCCCAGATCAGAGCCATCTGCCAGCGGAACCATATGCGCCGCCAACGCCGCCGCTGCCCCGCCTGAGCTGCCTGCCACAGTGCGTGTCGGGTTCAGCGGGTTGCGGGTGGTCCCGGAAACCAGGTTGGACGTTTGCCCGGAAAAGGCAAACTCCGGGGTATTTGTTTTGCCGATGATAACCGCACCTGCGGCGCGCAGGCGGGCAACATGCAGGGCGTCAAAGTCGGGGGTGTAGGTCGCAAAACTGCGCGATCCCCAGGTTGTGCGAAGCCCCTTTGTTTCAAAGACGTCCTTGATGGCGATAGGTATACCATGCAGCACCCCCAAAGGGGCACTCGCATCCGCCTGTCGGTCCAGCTCTTCTGCCTGGGCAAAACCCGCGTCCCAATCGAGCGTGACAAAGGCGTTGACCTCGGGTTCCCGCGTGTCGACCTGGCGCTGATGCGCTCGAAGAGCGTCAGTCGCTGTGATCGTCCGCTGGTGCAAGCGATGGGACAATGCGCGGGCATCGAGAAAGGGAATTTCCGTCATGAAAGCGGCCTTGGGCGAGAGTATGTGTCCGATCAGATTAGGAAACTGTTTCGCCTGACACAGGTCGAAAACGTCCAAATCTGGGTCCAGCCGCGACTCACGGGCAAAATTCTTGCCAAGAATTTTTCCAAGAAAATTGGAATTTTCTTTGTTTCGAGTGTGGACCGGTCAGAGCGGTATGCTGCCCATCTTTCCTTCTCCACGCTCGCGTGCCAAGGTCATCTGTTTCTGGCGTTCGCGGAACCGGTTCTTGTCCTGGTCCGAGGTTTCTTCGATGCATTGATGACAGCTCACCCCCTGTTCGAATTCGGGGCGCTCGGTGTCCTGTGGCAACAGCGGGCGACGGCATCCATGACACAGGACGTGCGGACCTTCTTTCAGCCCATGGCCAACAGACACCCGGTTGTCGAACACAAAACACTCCCCTTCCCATGTGCTGTTCTCGGCAGGGACCTCTTCGAGGTAACGCAGAATGCCACCTTTCAGGTGGTAGACATCTTCGACACCTTGTCCCAGTAGGAAGTTGGTCGATTTCTCGCAGCGGATTCCACCCGTGCAAAACATTGCAACGCGCTTGTTGTGAAACCGGTCCTTGTTGTTCTCCCACCAGCTGGGAAATTCTCCAAAACTCTTGGTTTCGGGATCGACCGCACCCTGAAACGTCCCAATAGCTATTTCGTAGTCGTTGCGGGTATCAATCACGACCACGTCGTCCGAAGCGATCAGGTCATTCCAATTCTCTGGCGTGACGTAATGGCCGACAGTGGCGCGCGGATCGACATCCGGCTGCCCCATGGTGACGATTTCCTTTTTCAACCGCACCTTCATCTTGCCAAAGGGAGGATGGTCCGATGTTGCCTCTTTCCATTCCATATCGGCACAGCCGGGCAATGACCGGATGTGTGCCAGAACAGCATCGATTCCGGCCCGTGTCCCGGCGATGGTTCCATTGATCCCTTCATGCGCCAACAGCAATGATCCCGTGACACCGTGATGGTTGCACAGGTCCAACAGATTTGGTTTCAATGCGGCAGGCTCCGCAAACCGGGTAAAGTGATACAGGGCAGCAATGGTGAACATAACGCGGCATTAGACCGCCTGCCCCTGATTTTCAAGGGGCCTCGGATCTGTCCAAATGTGCCTACAGGCGGTTTCCAAGCCCGGTCTCAGCGATTAAACACAGAAAGGGTCACATTGGGAGAGACCATGACAAGCGCGCTGATCGTGATCGATGTCCAAAACGATTTTTGCCCGGGTGGTGCACTGGCCGTGCCGGATGGCGATGCCGTGGTTCCTGTCATAAATGACATGATTGCCCGCTGGCAGACCGTGATCCTGACACAAGACTGGCATCCCGCAGGACATTCGTCATTTGCTTCGCAACATCCCGGAACATCTCCGTTTGAAACCATACCAATGCCCTATGGGGAACAGGTTCTGTGGCCGGATCACTGTATCCAGGGGACCCGCGGTGCAGCCTTTCACACGGACCTGAATACCAATGCGGATCTGATTCTTCGCAAAGGGTTTCGACCCGAAATCGATAGCTATTCCGCCCTGTTCGAAAATGATCGAACAACGGCGACAGGTCTGGACGGGTATCTGCGCGACCGGGCAATTCACAGTCTGACACTGGTTGGGCTGGCAACAGATTTCTGTGTGTTTTTCTCGGCCATGGATGCAAAGCGATTGGGGTATGATGTGTCCGTGGATTTGGCGGGATGCCGGGGAATCGATCTGAACGGGTCACTGGAGGCGGCGTTGAAAATGATGCGCGCGGCCGAGGTGACGCTGATTTGAGTCAGCTGGTTGCTTTTTGTTAACTGGATGGGCCTACGACTTTTGGGGGTAAGGTTCGCCCAAAGGTTTCATAATGCAGACAGCGCAGGCAGGGCAAGCAAACGGATCGGGTCCTGACACCCGGCCTTTTGGGTCGGCCGCCTTGTTTCGAAGCTATGCTGTCTCCCGCACGCAAAAATGTCGTTATCGGCAGATAACGACATTGATTGGTGCCTGCATCTTTTGGGCTCTTATTTCCTTTCCTGTGGCGGTCATGGCGGCCGTTTTGGTAATTGCCGGAGATATTCTGGATCACTTGTGCCTGCGTTTTGCATTGCGCATGCTGGATCGAGGGGGCGATCTACCACGGCTCAAATTGTTTACCATGCTCAGCGCAGGGGTTCAGGCCGTCACCATTGTGGCGGCCATATCGCTGGCCTGGGACAGCTTTGGTGCGCATTCGGAGCCGCTTTTGGCGATTGCCATGCTGACCGGAGTTGCCGTCAACGGTGGGGTTGCATTACCGTTTCATTCCGGCGCCGCGATTGTTCGAATGGGGATTTATGGTGCCGCGATCCTGGTCCAATTCGGAGCGGAATTTCTGGTGGTGGATCAGGATCTGACCAAGACTTTTGCCAATTTTCTGGGTGCCCTCATTCTGGCCTATACGGTCTATTTGTTCACAAGAGCGGTCAACGCGAATTTTTTGAGTAGTCAGGCAACAACGCTGGAGTTGATGCAGCAACGACAGAAGTTGGAACGCACCAACAGGGAGTTGAAAGAAAAGCAGATCGAAGCGCGAAAGCTTGCTTTGGTAGCGCAACATGCCAATGACAGTGTGATCATAATTAACTCGGATGGGTTAATAGATTGGGTGAACGATGCCTTTTCAGAAATCACGGGGTATTCGTTCAATGAAGCCGTCGGGACGGCACCGGGTGCGCTTTTGAATGCACCGGACACGGATCTTGACGTGGTCGCGCACCTCGCGACGACGATCCTGGCAGGGGAGACATTCAGGGGGGAAATCCTCAATCAGCACAAGCAGGGGCATCAATTCTGGATAGAAACCAACCAAGTCCCGGTCATAGGGGCGGATGGGGAAATTGAAATGGTTGTCGCGATCGAACGCGACATTTCAGCAATGCGCCAACATGCCATGGAGCTGGAGGCCGCCCGCGAAGCGGCCGAGGACGCGACGCGCGCAAAATCTGATTTTCTTGCAACCATGAGCCATGAAATCAGGACCCCGATGAATGGGGTTCTCGGGATGTCTGACCTGCTATCCCAAACGACCTTGAACGACGAGCAAAACCTGTTTGTTCAAACCATCCAGACCTCTGCCAGAACATTGCTGGGTTTAATCAATGATATTCTGGATCTGTCCAAGTTGGACGCCCGGCGTATGGAGTTGAGCCCGGTCGTTTTTGACGTTCACGCCTGTTTTTCCGATACGATCCGCCTGTTGAGAGGGCAGGCACAAGAAAAGTCAGTGGGGTTGAGCGTCGACATTGATGGGACTGTTCCCCGGTGGTTGTCGGGTGATGACCGCCGCATCCAGCAAATTCTGTTCAATCTGGTGGGAAATGCCATCAAATTTACCGAAACCGGGCAGGTGACTGTCCGTGTCACCTGTGAACGAAATTGCAAGAATCCAGTGTTGCGGTTTGAAGTGGAAGATACTGGGATCGGCATTCCCGAGGCCAAGCTGGACAAGATTTTCGAACGTTTTTCTCAGGCCGAAGCTTCGACGACCCGACGTTTCGGAGGCACAGGATTGGGTCTCACCATAGCCCGAATGCTCGCCAATGCGATGGGCGGTGAAATCTTGGTGCGCTCAAAAGTGGGTCAGGGCACCCTGTTCACTGTCTTCCTGCATCTGGATCCCGTTCCATCAGAGGTTCCGATCCAGGAAAGAAACGCGGCACCTATGTTGTTGATTGATCCCAAATCAGGTGAGCCAGAACACGTTCCTAGGGACACGTTGCGTGTTCTGGTCGCCGAAGACAACAAGGTCAACCGGCTGGTCATCGCCAAATTTCTGAAATCCATGCCCGTTGAGGTGTCGTTTGCACATGACGGGCGCGAAGCGGTTGAACGTGCATTGGAACAGGAGCCGGATTTGATCTTTATGGATATGTCCATGCCGGTGATGAATGGTCTGGATGCTACGCGTGAAATTCGAGCCAAATGCCCCGTACAACCCAGAATAGTCGCCCTGACCGCGAACGCATTCGAGAGTGATCGAGATGCTTGTCTTGCCGCGGGAATGGATGGTTTTTTGACCAAACCGCTGTCTCGGGCAGAATTATTGGCCGTTCTGGAGAAATTGCAGCCGCGGGAAAACCATCGGATGCAGGGTTGACTTCCCTCGTTGCGAACCCTTGTGTGATTACTCAGATCTGGCACAACCCGAGAGGTCCAGGGTGGATATCGCAACGCGTGTTTACAATCACAAATGGAAGATTGATCCGATTGTCAGGTCGTTGATCGACACTGACTTTTATAAGCTGCTGATGTGCCAGTCGGTATTTCGCAATAAGTCCGACACCCAGGTGACGTTTTCCCTGATCAACCGATCCACGCATATTCCGTTGGCCCATCTGATAGATGAGGGCGAACTGCGCGAGCAACTGGATCATATCCGCTCACTGAGCCTGAGCCGGGGCGAGAGCACCTGGCTGCGCGGCAACACATTCTATGGCAAACGTCAGATGTTTCGCCCAGATTTTATGGAATGGTTCGAAAATCTGCGGCTGCCGCCCTATCATCTGGAGCGGCGAGGCGACCAATACGAACTGACATTCGAAGGCAGTTGGCCCGAAGTCATGTTGTGGGAAATTCCGGCGTTGGCGGTGTTGATGGAGTTGCGCGGGCGTGCCGTCCTGAATGACATGGGGCGGTTCGAACTTCAGGTGCTTTACGCGCGAGCCATGACCAAGGTCTGGGAAAAGATAGAAAAATTGCGCGAGATTGACGGTCTCTCTATTGCTGATTTCGGGACCCGTCGTCGTCATTCCTTTTTGTGGCAGGACTGGTGTGTGCAGGCGATGATGGAGGGGATCGGAGGCAAATTCACCGGAACCTCAAATTGTCTGATCGCAATGCGACGTGAAGTAGAGGCCATCGGGACAAATGCCCATGAATTGCCAATGGTTTACTCAGCTTTGGCCAGGAACGATGCCGACCTGGCACAGGCTCCCTATGACGTCTTGCGCGACTGGCATGACGAGCACGAAGGCAACCTGCGAATTATTCTGCCGGATACCTATGGAACCAGAGGGTTTTTGGACAACGCGCCGGATTGGTTGGCTGGGTGGACCGGCATTCGGATAGACAGTGGAGAGCCGGCCAAGGGTGCCGAAATTGCAATCAATTGGTGGCGAGACCGCGGCGAGGACCCGCGCGACAAGCGGGTGATTTTTTCTGATGGATTGGATGTGGCCCAAATCGCCGAACTGCATGCTCGGTTTTCCGGGCAGGTCAATGTGTCGTTTGGCTGGGGAACCCTGCTGACCAATGATTTTCGCGGGCTGGTGCCCCAAGAGGCATTGGCTCCCTTTTCTTTGGTGTGCAAAGCGGTTTCGGCAAACGGTCATCCGACGGTCAAGCTGTCAGATAATCCGGAAAAGGCGATGGGCCCACCAGAAGAAGTGCGTCGCTACAAGCGGGTATTTGGCGTGGGAGCACAGGATGCGATCAAAGTCGTCGTATGACCACAGGGAAACTGTGTGACGGGGCGCTCCCGCCCGGACGCGCTGGATCAGAGATCCATCTTGTCCAGTTGGGCCGGGCAGCGCGGGCTGAAGCCCGCGCTGATGCGGTGACGGATTATACGCCAGTTTTTAGGCAGAGTGCCGGTTGAGGCGGCGTTCACGCCAGATCACCATCAACCCTCCTGCCGCGATAAGGAGGGCACCAGGAAAGAGATCTTGGAACGGAGCCTCATCAAAGGTGATCCACCCCATGACAAAGGCGATGGGAATACCGAAATAGCTGAATGGGGCGAGGTTGCTTTGTTCCGTCATTCGGTAGGAGGCAACAAGACAAAGCACGGCAGTGCCCCCCAATCCTCCCATAGTCATGATCCAGCCGAAGTCTTCCCAGCTGTTGATGGCTGAGAACCCGCCCATGACCAGGGCCAGCGCGGTGGCCGTTACCAGGGCGACACCGGCCGAGTAGAGATTGACCAAGGCCGTCGAATGGCTGGCGTCGATCCGGCGGGCCGTCACGCCGGCAAGCGCATAAAGGAATGCCGCGCCAAGCGGGGCCAGGGCAATCGGCGCAAATGTTTCACGCCCCGGTCCCATGACCAGCATGACGCCGGCGAACCCCAGCAAGACGGCGGACCACCGGACCCAGCCGACCTTTTCCCCCAACAGAGGCACCGCAAGGGCGGTCATGAACAGGGCGTTTGCATAAGTGATGGTCGACGCCGTGGCAAAAGCCATATGTCCCAGCGACAAATAGAACAGAAACTGGGCAAAGGTGACGATAAAGCCGCGCGCACAGGCCAAAGGCCATTGGGATATATGCCAGTTGCGTACACCTTGCCGCCAGGCGCGGGCGGACCAGAGCGCGACAAAGGCGGGCACCAGCCCAAACAGGTTGCGCCAGGCTGACAGCTCGGCGGCCGAATAGCTCACCGACAGATGTTTGATGATCAAACCCATCAGGTCGAACAGCACCAAAGCCAACAGCGACAACAGGATGGCTGTGCCGGTGCGATCCGGGTTTGTCATGGGTTACCCATGATAGGCAGCCACGGTTTTTAGCTGCGAAAAGCCGTACAGGGCCTCAAAGCCCTTTTCGCGTCCATGGCCGGATTTTCCAACGCCACCAAAGGGCAGTTCGACCCCGCCACCTGCACCATAATTATTGATGAATACCTGGCCGGACCGCAGTTGTTTGGCCAGACGCATTTGCCGGCCACCATCCCGGGTCCAGATGCTGGCAACCAGCCCGAAATCGGTGCTGTTGGCAATGGCAATCGCCTCTTCTTCGGTGTCAAAGGGGATCAGGACCTGCACCGGGCCAAAGATCTCGTCGCGGGCCAATGTGTGATCCGCAGGCACGTCGGCAAACAAAGTGGGCCGGACATAAGCACCAGTTTGCGGGGCCGTGTCGATGATATGGCCCTGCGCTGCGATGGGTAGATCAGCGCCCTGGTCCAAGAACCCAGTGACGATTTGTTTCTGACGTTCCGAAATCAATGGCCCTAAACGCTGGTCATCCGTAGCGGGACCGACGGTGAGGTCACCATATGCCTGCGCCATGCGAGATTTGACATCCTCATAGACGCTGCGATGAACCAGAATGCGGGAAGAGGCGGAACAGGTCTGACCGGCATTCTGAATACCCGCATTTACCAGAAATGGAAGGGCGGCATCCAGATCTGCATCGTCAAATACCAGTTGCGGCGACTTGCCGCCCAATTCCAGCGTGACAGGAACGACATTGCGACCTGCAGCCTGCTGGACCAAGGCACCAGTGGCCACCGAGCCAGTAAACGAGATGTGGTGCACACCGGGATGCGCGGTCAAGGCTGCGCCTGCTTCGCCCCCCAAACCGGGGACCACGTTCAAGGCGCCGGCCGGCAATCCGGCCTCAACAGCCAAATGAGCAAACGCCAGCGCAGTGAGGCATGCCTCTTCGGCCGGTTTCAGAACAGCGGCGTTGCCCATGGCCAAAGCAGCGCCGACGGACCGACCGATGATCTGCATCGGATAGTTCCAAGGTACAATGTGGCCGGTCACCCCGTGCGGTTCGCGCAGGGTATAAACGGTATAGCCATCGAGATAGGGGATGGTTTCCCCCATAATCTTGTCCGCTGCTCCGCCATAGAACTCACAGTATCGCGCCAACGCGATTGCATCGGCGCGCGCCTGGGTTAGTGGTTTGCCAACATCCATAGCTTCGAACATGGCCAGTTCATCGACCCGATCCAGAACCAACTGTCCCAATCGGGTCAGGATACGGCCACGGTCCAGCGCAGTCATCCGTCCCCAATCGCCCTGCAATGCAGCCTTGGCGGCGGTGACTGCCGCATCCACATCCGCGGCGGTGCCCCGGGCTATCTGGCAGAGCTCGACGCCGTCAGAGGGGTTGATCAGCGGCAGAGTCTGGCCAGAGGTACCGGGGCACCATTTACCATTGACCAAACAAAGGGAGGGGTCGAACCAGATGGGATTAGACATTGTCTAAGCTCCTGCGCAGTGTTTCAGGGTCCGGAAGCACCGGAGCCGCGGCAATAAGAGATTGGGTGTAGGGATGCTGGGCGGCGGTAAAAACGGCTTCGGTCTCGCCCTGTTCAACGATCTTGCCAGATTTCATTACCAGAACCCGGTCGGTGACGGTGCGCACGACGCTCAGGTCATGGCTGATAAACAAATAGGTGAGGTTGTAGGCCTCGCAGAGCTCTGCAAGCAGGTCGAGTATCTGGGCACGAACCGAGACATCCAGCGCGCTGACCGCCTCGTCAAACAGGATCAGCTCAGGGCGGATGATCAAGGCCCGCGCAATTGCGATGCGCTGTCGCTGACCGCCCGAGAATTGATGAATATATTTGTTGGCGTCATCAGGCTCCAGGCCAACAGCGCGCAGCATTTCGGCGATCCGATCGCTACGCTCGGATCCGGTGGGCGCGGAATTCAGCAGGTGAAAGGGCTCTGTGATCAGCCGGTCAACACGATGACGCGGGTTGAAGCTGCCAAAGGGGTCCTGGAACACCACTTGCATTTTTCGGCGAACGGCCAGATTGGGTTTGTGACCGGTGAAAACCGGTTCTCCGTCCAGCAAGATCCGGCCGCCCTGTACGTCTTCCAACCCCAAAAGTGCTCGGGTCAGAGTCGATTTTCCGCAACCGGATTCCCCGACAAGCCCCAGCCGTTCTCCGCGGTTCAACGTGAATGAAACCTCATCGACGGCGCGGTAATGCCCTGGTCCTGTAAACAGCTGTGTGCGGGGCAGGCGATAGTCGCGAATTACGTGTTGAACGTCGAGCAGCGGTACAGGAGGTGGAACCGGGGGAAGCGCAACCTGATGCCGGGAGGCATCAAACAGCATCCGCGTATAAGGGTGTTGCATGTTGGTCAAAAGCTGGCGCGTTGGTCCGGTTTCAACCACTTCTCCGTGGCGCATGACCACGATCCGGTCGGCCATGTCTGCCACCACAGCCAGATCGTGGGTGATCATCAAAAGCCCCATGTCGAATTCGGTAACCAGATCTTTCAACAGATCGAGAATCTGGGCCTGTGTGGTGACATCAAGCGCGGTCGTCGGTTCATCTGCGATCAACAGCTTGGGGCGCAAAGCGATGGCCATGGCGATCACCACCCTTTGGCGCTGTCCGCCCGACAGTTCGTGCGGATAACGTGTCAGTGGGAAGCGGTCGGCGGGCAAGCCAACGCGGGTCAGCACGTCGCGGGCGTGCTCTTGTGCTTTGACGGGTGTCATCGCCTTGTGAATCAGGATGGTTTCCATCACCTGATCACCGATTGTCTTTACCGGGTTCAAGGCGGTCATGGGTTCCTGAAACACCATTCCGATGGATTGTCCCCGCAGGGTGCACATCTGCGCTTCGCTTTGGTCGAGGATGGACGTATCCCCAAGCCGGATTGCGCCATTGGTCATGCTGCGTTCGGGTAGCAATCGCATTGTGGCCAACGCGGTCATGGATTTTCCCGATCCGCTTTCGCCAGTGACGGCAACGATTTCTCCGGGGCCGATGGACAGAGAAACATCCCGCAAGATCGGCAGCCCGCCAATCGAAAGCGATAGATTTTCGACGGAAAGCAGGGTCATGTGCGCGCCACCCGCAATTTGGGGTCCAACCAATCGCGCAGCCCATCACCCATCAGGTTAAGCCCCAGAACCGTGACGATAATTGCCAACCCCGGCACCAATGCCAGATGCGGTGCAAAGCTGACCATTGTCTGAGCATCTGCCAGCATTCGGCCCCAGCTGGGGGTCGGAGGTTGCGCGCCGAGGCCAACATAGGACAGGCCAGCTTCGGCCAGGATGCCCAGGGAAAACTGAATGGTACCCTGCACAATCAGCAGGTTGGCCACATTGGGCAGGATATGTTCGGCTGATATACGAGCAGCCCCCTTGCCTGCGACACGGGCGGCAAGGATGAATTCGCGTTCCCACAGAGACAGCGCTGCACCGCGCGTAATGCGGGCAAAGACAGGGATGTTGAAGATACCGATCGCGATGATCGCATTGATCGCCCCTGCGCCAAAGACGGCGGTGATCAGGATCGCGATGACCAACGAAGGAAAGGCAAACACCAGATCATTGGCACGCATGATCAGTTCGTCCAGCCAGGATCCCCTGCGTGCAGCTGCGGTCAGGCCCAGAGGGATGCCGATGCTCATTCCGATCCCGACGGCCACCAACGCCACGGCAATCGACGTGCGCGCGCCCACCATGATCATCGAAAAGATGTCGCGGCCAAAGTGGTCGGTGCCAAACCAATGGGTGCCATTTGGAATTTGCAGCTTGGCCGGGATGTTCATTGCTGTGTGTTCAAAAGGGGTCCAGACAAAGGACAGCACAGCGGCCAGTACCACCAGGGATGACAGGATCGCACCCAGGACCAGGTTTCGGCTCATGTCCGGCTCCTCAGGCGGGGGTCCACGGCGGCATAGGCCAGGTCCACAGCAAAATTCACGACGATGACAGCGAACACCAACAGCATGACGACGCTTTCGACCACAATCAGATCACGTGACGAAATTGCCTGGAACACAAGCCGCCCGAGCCCTGGCAGGTAAAACACCTGTTCAATGATGATCGATCCTGCCATCAGGAATGAAAACTGCAACCCGATGATGGTCAGCACCGGGATCAACGCATTGCGTACCCCGTGCCGCCACAGTGCCTGACGACGGGTGAGCCCTTTGGCCCGCGCAGTGCGCATGAAATCCTCGCCCAGAATGTCCAGCAGAGCCGACCGCATGACCCGGGCCAGAATGGACGCCTGCGGCAAGGCCAGGGCAATTGCGGGCAGGGTCAGAGAATGCAACCCGACCCAGATCCCGTCGTCCCATCCGGCAAACCCGCCTGCCCCGAACCACCGCAGGTTGATGGCAAAAATCAGCACCAGGATCATGGCGAACCAAAAATTGGGGATGGCGACCCCCAACTGTGTGGCACCCATCATGGCGACATCACCTGCTGTGCCCCGGCGTGCGGCGGCATAGATCCCGGCCGGAAACGCAATCAATGTCGAAAGCATCAATGCATATAGGGCCAACGGCAGCGACACCCACAGGCGTTCGCCGATCATTTCGGCCACCGGCGTGCGATAGGTATAGGATGTCCCGAAATCACCTTGGATCAGCCCGCTGACCCAGACAAGATACCGTTCGGTCCGAGACATATCGAGCCCCAGTTCAGCCCGCAGGGCAGCGACCGTGTCGGGCTGTGCATTGATGCCCAACATAAATGACGCAGGATCGCCCGGCGCAACCTCGACCACTGCAAAGATCACCAACGAGGCAATGGCGAGGCTGATCAGCAGCGATAAAAGACGTTTGAGAGTATACCGTACCATTGCCGCCACGTTAGGCGGGTGTTCCGGGCGGGTCCAGAAAATTGACGCACTGGAACGCAAGGGCATTTTCGCATCTGACGATTGAATTTGTTTGCTATTATTTCACTTTGGTCGAAACATCCCCGACAGACCCCTGTCCACCGGTATGCAACAGGGGCAAGCGAGGGCACCGATGCATGAGGAATTCGATTATATCATTGTAGGTGCTGGTTCTGCGGGCTGTGTTCTGGCCAACCGGCTGGGAGCGGATACTTCGCAAAGGATCCTGGTTCTCGAGGCCGGGCCAATGGATTATGATCTGATGATCCATGTGCCTGCCGGGGTCTATTCGGTGTGGCACAAGCCGGGGCTAAACTGGAACTATGACAGCGAACCCGAACCCGAACTGGACAGTCGTCAGGTATTCATTCCCCGTGGCAAGGTTTTGGGTGGGTCGTCGTCCATCAATTCGATGGTCTATATGCGCGGGCACCCGCTGGATTACGATGGCTGGGCCAGCCGTCCGGGCATGGCGGATTGGGCATTTGACCGCTGCCTGCCTTACTTTCGGGCCGGAGAATGTTCGGACCGAGGCGGCAGCGTGTGGCGCGGAGACGCGGGGCCGCTGGGGGTTAGTCAGGCCGGCTATGACAATCCGCTGTTTGATGCATTCGTGGCGGCAGGTCCGCAGGCCGGGCAGGGACAAACCGATGATCCGAACGGATATCAACCCGAGGGCACCACCCGATTGGATGCGACACGGCGACATGGCCGCAGGTGCAGTGCCGCGATTGCACATCTGCGCCCGGCGTTGAAGCGAGGCAATGTCACGTTGGTCACTGGGGCTGAGGTGCAACGGGTGGTGATCGAAAACGGTCGAGCGACAGGTGTTGAATACATCCACCGCGGCAAGCGGCTGAGGGGGCAGGCAGGGCGGGATGTGATCTTGTCCGGCGGGGCGTTGAATTCGCCACAATTGTTGATGCTTTCGGGTATTGGGCCGGCGGGTCATCTGACAGACCATGGCATCCCGGTCGCAGTGGACAGCCCCGGTGTGGGGCAAAACCTGCAGGATCATGCCTGTATCATTCTGCAATATGCCTGTCCGTTGCGGTTCCCGTTGCATGTCGTTGACCACCCACTGCGCAAGGCCGCCGCCGGGCTGCGTTGGGTTTTCATGCGGGATGGGGCGGCGGCGTCGAACATCTGGGAGGCAGGCGGGCTGATCCGGTCGGATGACTCGGTGGCCTATGCCGATCTTCAATATCATTTTGCACCAGTGGCCTTTGAATATGACGGGCCAAAAATCACGCTGATGCAGGGGTTTGCCATCCATGTGGATCAATTGCGCCCGCGCAGCCGCGGGGCAGTGACATTGCGGTCGGCAGATCCTGCACAAGCACCGCGTTTGAACTTTAACTTCTTCTCCGAACCTGCGGACCTGGACGAGATGGTGCAGGGGGTTTTGCGCACCCGCGAGCTGATCTCGCAACCGGCATTTGAGGGGCTGCGAGGTGCGGAAATCACGCCAGGACCAGAGGTGCGCAGCCTAGATCAAATCCGGGCCTGGGTACGTCAAGCGAGCGAGACAGATTTTCACCCCAGCGGCACGTGTCGGATGGGCGTGGGCGAAGATGCTGTTGTTGGCCCCGATCTGAAAGTCCACGGAGTCGACGGGCTGCGCGTGGTGGATGCTTCGGTGATGCCATGGATCACTTCGGGAAATCTGAATGCGCCAACGCAAATGATCGCAGCCAAGGCAGCAGATATCATCGCCGGACGCGATCCTTTACCCGCTGAACAGGCGGCCTATGCATTTCGAAGCTAACCTCTTAGGAGCAAAAAAAAGCCGCCCCTCTGGGCGGCTTTTCGGTGAATTGGGGGGGATTACTTGGCCCAGCTGACCCCCGTCAGATCCGTTGCTTGGGTCGGGGCATTGACCCACAACCCTTGGAGATCAGCTTTGGCCACGCCCAATGCAGCCAGCTGGAACAGGTAACCGTTCACATAATCATCGGCGATGATTTTTTGGGCCTGCTGGAGCATCTCTGTTCGCTTGGCCGGATCGGTGGTGCCGTTCAGGTCGGTCATCAGCTGCTGGAAGGCTGCGTTGTCATACTGGAAATAGTATTCGGGGCGCGCATAGATGCCGATGTCCATCGGCTCGGTATGGCTGACGATGGTCAGGCCAAAGTTTTTGCCGCGAAAGACCGTTTCCAACCACTGCGCCCATTCCACATTGGTGATCTCAGCCTTGATCCCGACCTCGGCCAACTGGGCCGCGATGATCTCTCCGCCACGGCGTGCGTAGGATGGCGGTGGCAGGTGCAATGTGGTCTCAAATCCATCCGGGAATCCGGCTTCGGCCAACAACGAACGGGCCATGTCCGGGTCATGGGCGGATTGGCCGGTCAGATCCACATAGGCCGGGTTGTGGGGGGCAAAATGGGTTCCAATCGGGGTGCCATATCCAAACATGGCACCATCCACGATGGCCTGCCGGTCAATGGCGTGGGCGACAGCCTGGCGCACTTTGACGTTGTCAAACGGAGGTTGCTTGTTGTTGGTCGACAGGATGGTTTCGCCTTCGGTTGATCCGATCAACACCTGGAATCGCGGGTCGGCATCAAACTGAGGCAGGTTTTCCGGCGCGGGATATCCGCTGAATGCGTCGATGTCTTCGGCCATCATCGCCGCAAAGGCGGCGGTGGGGTCTGAGATGAATTTGAACGTGGCGCTGTCCAGGTGCGCAGGTGTGCCCCAATAGTCAGAATTTTTCACCAGCTCAATCTTGTCGCCCTGAACCCAACCGGAGAATTTGAATGCACCGGTCCCGATTGGGGTTGTCTTGATGTCGCCAATGCTTTCCGGTGCAACAATCACCGCATCACCCCAGGCCATGTTGAACAGAAAACTGCCATTGGGTTCGCTCAGCGTTACCTTGACGGTCATCGGGTCAACTACGGAAACATCCGAGATCCCGGCAAACAGTGCTTTTTGTGCATTGGTGCTGTCTTCGGCGCGGGCCCGATCGAGGCTGAATTTCACGTCCTCGGCGTCCATGCCGGTGCCATCATGAAAGGTCACGCCGTCCTGCAGATGAAAGGTATATTCCGTCCCATCATCGGAAATATCCCAGCTTTTTGCCAGTCCGGGCACAACGGACCCATCCCCCATGAACCGGGTCAACCCTTCGAAAACATTCGAATACAGGACCGAGTCGATGGCACCGGCCGCGGCAGATGTCGGGTCCAGATGCGGGGGTTCGAGCTGCAGCCCAACGGTTACGGTGCCTTTGGCCAGAGCGACCCCCGTGGTGAGCGCCAGAATCGAACTGGCCGTAAGAACAATTGATTTGAATGACATATTTGTGTCTCCCCGTCTGGTTGTCCGCGCCCTTGGCTTTGACGCATTTGGGGTAAGTGTTCCCTCTTTAGGCATTTCAATCAAGCGTGGAGGGACAAATCGCGCACTGGAATCGCGCGACGTAAATTGCTACACCGCAGCATTCTGAACCGCGAACGGGAAGATCATGAGCGCCACGGCCCGCAAATCGGCCCCTAATGCCGACGATATTCGCGCCCTCAAGGGCAAAACTCCAATCGTCAGCCTGACCGCCTATACCACGCCAATGGCACAGGTCATGGACGATCATTGCGACTTTGTTCTTGTGGGCGATAGTGTCGGGATGGTTCTGCACGGGTTGCCATCGACGCTGTCGGTGACAATGGAAATGATGATCCTGCACGGTCGTGCGGTGGCACGTGGGTTGAGCAAGGCGATGATGGTTATCGATATGCCGTTCGCCAGCTATGAGCAAAGCCCAGAACAGGCGTTTTGCAACGCGGCGCGGCTGATGGCCGAAACCGGCGCAGCAGCGGTCAAGCTGGAAGGTGGGGTGGACATGGCCGACACCATCCGGTTTCTGGTCAAACGCGGGATTCCGGTGATGGCCCATATTGGGCTGACGCCACAGTCGATCAACACGTTGGGCGGCTACAAGGTGCAGGGGCGAGATGCCCAGGCAGATGCGGTTCTGGCTGATGCACACGCAGTGACGGAGGCTGGTGCGTTTTCTGTGGTGCTGGAAAAGGTTCCGCAGGGATTGGCCGATCGCATCACGGGTGACATCGCCATCCCGACCATCGGCATTGGTGCCAGCGCCGGATGCGATGGGCAGATCCTTGTCGTGGACGACATGCTGGGCTTGTTCACTGCGTTCAAACCGAAATTTGTCAAACGCTATGCCGATCTTGGGCAACAGGCCCAATCCGCCGTCGCGGACTATGCAGCCGAAGTGCGCGCCCGCACGTTTCCGGCGGCAGAGCATGTGTTTGCCGATCAGATCCCTGCTATCAAAGAGTGACTTGAAATGACTGCTCCCATTTTGCGCCGTCTTGCGGACTTGCGTGTTCGTCAGGCTGAGTGGGCCCGTGCGGGCGAAACAATTGGTGTCGTGCCGACGATGGGGGCGCTGCATGCGGGGCACCTGTCTCTGGTCGAGGCCGCCTGTGATGTCTGCGACCGGGTCATCGTCACGATCTTTGTCAATCCGCGCCAGTTCAACAGCCCGGAGGATCTGGCCAATTATCCACGCACCGAACACGAAGACGCACAGAAATTGTCCGGATACCCGGTGGATGTGATCTATGTCCCGGATCCGGATCAGATTTATCCTGATGGATATGCGACGACTGTGTCGGTCGACGGATTGACTGATGTTCTGGAGGGCGAATTCCGTCCGGGACATTTTGATGGGGTCGCGACGGTCTGTGCCAAGTTGTTCCTGCAGACAGGGGCGCAAAAAGCGTTCTTTGGGAAAAAAGACTATCAGCAGATGATGGTGGTGCGACGGATGGCGCGTGATCTGGATATTCCGATCGAGGTCATAGGGTGCGAAACGGTGCGTGAAGAGACCGGGCTGGCCATGTCTTCGCGGAATCTCAGATTGTCCGTGTCTGGATTGCGGAAGGCCGCAGCCCTGTATCGGGTGATGCAGGACATGGCCACCAACCTGGCTGAGGGTGTGGCAGTATCAGAGGTGGAATCGGCGGCGCGTGACGCGCTGTCGGCATCGGGTTTCGAGGATATCGAATATCTGGACCTGAGGTGCCAGAACAGTTTGCACAAGCTGGAGCATCCGGATCGCCCCGCGCGTTTGCTGGCGGCGGCCTGGATGGATGGCATCCGACTGATCGACAATATTGCTGTCCCAGTGTCCGAGCGCTGAACCAGAACCGAGTGCTCCCGCCCGGTGTCGACGCTCCCTGCGGGAACATCTCCTCCCGTTGGGCCGGGCACCTGCGGTGGAACCGCCCGTGCGGGTGTGGTTTCTGGCTGGCGGGTGGATTTGATCTTGCCTAATGTTCCGGGAGGTACCGGATTATCGAGGATTGATCATGACCCACATTCTGGCGATCGACCAGGGCACCACGTCAACGCGCGCCATTCTGTTTGACGCTGAAATGAAGCCTGTGAGTTCTGCACAGTTAGAGTTTGCCCAGCATTTCCCACAGTCCGGGTGGGTTGAACATGATCCGGAAGAGATCTGGTCAACGACTGTCCAGGTCTGTCGCACTGTTATGGAAGCACAGGGCATCACGGCCACGGATTTGGCTGGAATCGGGATCACCAATCAACGTGAGACCACGGTGGTCTGGGATCGCGTAACGGGTGCGCCAATCCACAATGCGATCGTCTGGCAGGACCGGCGCACTGCGTCGATCTGCGAAGCTTTGCGCGAGGATGGGCATGAGCCCGACGTCAAGCACAGGACCGGCCTGTTGCTGGACCCCTATTTTTCAGGGACCAAGGTCAAGTGGATTTTGGATTCGATACCGGAGAGCCGGGCCCGGGCTGCCCGGGGGGAGCTGTTGTTTGGAACCATCGACAGTTTCTTGATCTGGCGATTGACCGGAGGAACGGCCCATGTCACCGACGCGACAAACGCGGCGCGTACTCTTTTATATGATATCCGGGCCGGAGCGTGGAGCGCAGAGATTTGCGATCTGCTGGATATCCCGATGCAGATGTTGCCCGAGGTCAAGGATTGCGCCGCCGATTTTGGGATAACTGACACAAAGGTTCTGGGAGGAGAAGTTCCGATCCTGGGGGTGGCAGGAGATCAGCAGGCGGCAACTATCGGGCAGGCATGTTTCCGCCCCGGGATGATGAAATCGACCTATGGGACCGGGTGTTTTGCCCTGTTGAACACAGGTACAGAACCGGTTGTGTCGAACAATCGGATGCTGACAACCATTGCCTATCAGTTGGGCGGGAAACCAACCTATGCGCTGGAGGGGTCCATCTTTGTCGCTGGCGCGGCGGTGCAGTGGTTGCGCGACGGATTGGGGATCATTCAGGAGGCCGGGCAATCCGGAGAGCTGGCCGCCTCGGCTGATCCGACACAAGATGTCATTCTGGTTCCGGCGTTTACCGGACTGGGGGCACCGTATTGGCAACCCGAGTGCCGCGGCGGTGTGTTCGGATTGGTGCGCAATTCCGGGCCTGCGGAGTTTGCTCGGGCAGCGTTACAGTCGGTCGGGTATCAGACCCGGGATCTGTGGGAGGCCATGCGCGCCGATTGGGGGCAGGAGGCCTCGGTTACTCTGAGAGTTGATGGCGGAATGACGGCCAGCGATTGGGCGATGCAGGGGCTTGCGGATATTCTGGGGGCATCGGTGGATCGTCCGGTGATGCAGGAAACAACCGCATTGGGTGTTGCGTGGCTGGCAGGGATGAGGGCCGGGATCTACCCGGACCAAAACGGGTTTGCACAGACCTGGGCTTTGGATCGGCAATTCACCAGCCAGATCAACTCAGATGTGCGGGACGCGTCCTATGCCCGCTGGAAACGGGCCGTTGCGGCGATCATGGCGGTGTGATCCTTTCCGCCGTTTGCGCCCGCCGCCGCGTGCCGTCTGCTTGCCGTCGGCGGGGCGTGTGAAACGGCCGCTCAGGAGACTGGGAACCGGGCATTTTGTGCAATGGTGCGAGGACGAGCATTCAAATCGGAGATCGAGAAACCAGCAATGGTTTTATAGCGTTCGGCGTGTTCAGCCAGCCTGTCCACCGGAATCACATCGTTAATGGTGTTGAAATCGCCTCCACAAAGGTCCTCGACTTGTTGTAGCACGGCGTCGGGCCCCCCGGAGGAACGGTTGGCGCGTCCAACGGCGGTCGCGACCGGGCGAATGTCGTCCTCGTAAGCCTGCAAAGCGGTGGGTGTGATGTCGTGCTCGAGGAGCTTGGCACCAATCACCCGCGCGTCGACGATCGCCTGGCTGGCCCCGTTCGAACCGACCGGATAAGTCGGATGGGCCGCGTCACCCATCAAAGTCACGCGGTCCTGGGTCCATTTGTCCAGCGGATCGCGATCAACCATCGGGTATTCATAGACAACCTCGGCTCCGGTGATCAGAGCGGGCACGTCGACCCAGTCAAATTTCCAAGGTTGAAAGTCAGGTAGGAAATCGTTGATGTCGGCGGCCCTGTTCCAATCTTCGCGTCTCCACGATACGGAGGGGTCAAAGCTTTTTTCTGCGATCCAGTTGATCGTCGCTATGCCGGTTTCAGGATCCGGGTTCGAGATCGGGTAGGCAACCAGACGCAAATGGTCGTGCCCGATCATCACCATGGCACCACCGCCAAAGAATGCTTTGGCGCGCGTTGTCGCACGCCACAGGATGCGCCCGTTCCAGATTGGGGCACCTTCGTCCGGCACCATCTGAGCGCGTAGTGCCGAATGGATACCATCGGCGGCCACGATCAGAGAGCCAGAGACGCGTTCGCCGTTTTCCAGGGCGAGAACTGCGCTGTTGCCGTTGTTTTCAAATCCAACGGCCCGCGTCCCGGTGGTGATGCATTCGGGACCGGCACGGGAGATCAAGGCGTTGTACAGCATGACCTGCAGGTGGCCGCGATGTACGGAATATTGTGGCCAGGCATAACCGGCCCAGCGACCGCGGGGCTCTTCCCAGATGGTTTTGCCCAATTTCGAATAGAATCCATATTGCCGGGTCTTGACGCCGATCGCGTCGATTTCGGTCTCCAGACCCAAATCGATCAATTCCCGCACGGCATTTGGCTGCAAATTGATGCCAACACCCAGCGGTTTGATTTCATTGGTGGATTCATAGATATGAAACGGCACCCCAATTTGATGTAACGTCAGCCCCAGCGTCAATCCCGCGATGCCGCCACCTGCAATGAGAATGGTCATAAAGATGCCTCCTGTTCCCTTGGGGGTAACTCAACCAGTAGGTGCAGCCCAGGGCAAGGTGACATTGCGCGCAGCGGCGAATTTTGGCGAATTGGGGCCTGGTCATTGCCGCAAAGGGGCTGTGGGGCGGTCAGCTGTAGGCATTTAAATTTATGGAGCACATATTTGGGGAGCGGCAATGGGCGTTGCCTCTTTTGTTGTCGCAACGATACGGTACGAACATTGGAGTTTCGTGATGTCATTAGTAAGCGATTTGAAAAATTTAGAATGTGAATTGCTGGATCCCGTGGTACGGGCCGATCCGGTCAAAATGCACAGGTTATTGGCCGATGACTTTGTAGAAATCGGACAGTCTGGTCGCAACTATGACAAATCTGGGGTGATACGCATGTTGGCAGCCGCGTCTACAAGCCCACAATCCGTCAGTATCGTGGATTTTGAAGCCAGATCCGTTGGGCCAGGTTTGGTATTGGCAACTTACCAGATCGCCGAAACCAAAGTGTTACGGAGCTCATTGTGGCGTTTGTCGGGGCAAAACTGGCAGATGGTGTTTCATCAAGGCATTCCAATGAGAAACAGCGTGCGCCAACCGCACACGACAGATTTTGTCTAACGTTTTGATGCGATGATCAAATCAGGGCCAAAAATCACATCGGCATAGTTTTGCAGGTAAATCTTGAGCCACGGCGTAAACCGTTCCGGGTGGCGGCGGACTTCGGCCAAAAGATCATGGTAATCAACCCAACGGGTTTCCATCACTTCATTGGGGTCCAAACTGATATTCAGATCACGATGGGCATGTGCGAGAAACACATCCACAGCTTCGTGTTCGACCATACCGTTCCCAACATCCGCACGATATTCCAGATGGTGGCGAAATTGGGGATACAGACCGGTAACACCCAATTCTTCGTTCAGCCGACGTACAGCGCAAACGATCGGCTGTTCGTCCCAATGAGGATGCGTGCAGCAGGTGTTCGCCCAGAGGCCCGGCGTGTGGTATTTTCCCAACGCGCGCCGCTGCATCAGGATTTCCATGCCTTTGACCACAAAAACCGAAACGGCTTTGTGCTTTAGCCCCTGTTCATGGGCGACGAGCTTATTGGTTGGAGCCAATTCTCCGTTAACCCAGGCCGGGATCATGACGCTCATGATGGACTCGCTGTTGTTTTGGACCCTGTTTCGGGCCTCGCTCCCCACGACCATTTGACCGAGTTTACCCGTTGGTCGCTCTTATTGTCACCTGATTAGCATTCCGGGCTATATCAGTGCAATTACGCGAAAGGCCGCGGGCGTGAGCGCGGCCTTTGCTAAGTCTTCGGTTCTGATCTCTTAGTTGGATTCAGAGGTTTCTTCGGACTCTTCTGCAGCTTCGACAGCAGGGCCGACCGAAGCCAGGAAGGCGTAAATGTCTTCGCCGCCCTTTTTCAGCTTGAAGGTCATTTTGGACTTGGCTTTGTCGTTGCCTGTGGCTTCCTTCAGGAAGTCCTTGGGGCTCATGGTGAAGGCGACAAAGTTCTCTTCGGTCCAGACCAGACCACCTTCGCCTGCCGCAACTATGTCAGCCCCATATTTGAATCCTTCGGTGGTCCCGGCTGTACGTCCAGCGACACCATATAGGTTCGGACCGGTTTTACCGCCTTTGAGAATGACTTCACCATCGTCCGAAACGATCATGTGGCAGGACTTGCACTTCTTGAAGCCCTTCTCACCTTTGGCGGCGTCGCCTTCGGCGTAAACCGGGGCGGCCAGCAGGCCCAGCAATGCGGTTGCGATCACTTTTTTCATTTTGTGCTCCATAATTTGTGGCTGGTGACATACGCATTTGCTTTGCGCAGGGAGTCAACCGGCAGATTGCCGCGTCGCGGATTCCTCGGCTGAATCTCGCGGAAATGTGTCTGCTTCACGTCCGAATTGCCCAAGGAAACAAGTGAATATCAGTCATGTTTACCAATAATCGTTGGGGCTGGGGGACGCTGTTTGCGCAGGTTAGCTATCGCTCCAGCAAGGAAGAACATCTCCCGGTGAAGGGCGCGCAAAATAGATGGCCCGAGCAATGGCGCGGCTCAGGCATAGTGCAGCGGCGTGTCCTACAAGTGCCAAATCGCGTTCAGGATTGTGCAATGTCTGGGCGTTTGTCGACGCTGCGAATACCAGATCACCATCCCCGGGGGCATGGGCCGGTACAGTGGCCCGTCCGATCCCATCATGCGCAGCGGTTGCCATGCGCTGGCATTGTGCCTTGGTCATTTCTGCGTCAGTGGCGACGATTGCAATCGTGGTATTTGCCCGCTCGGCGGGGAGCTCTGAGCCGGACGCTTGATTGGCCATATGTTGCATCTTGCGGCTGGTTGGATTGCGGCCCAATCCCGCATTCGGGTCCGGTCCCAGCCCGCCAAATTCACCGTCCACTTCAAAAGGAGCGGCCCAGAAATGGCGCTCGCCGGGTGTTGTTACAGCGCCCATGGGATTCGCCGCGACAAGGGCGCCGACGGTGATCCCATTGTCCAGCACAAAAGACGCCGACCCCAGCCCGCCTTTCAGCATCGCCGTCAGAGCACCGGTCCCAGCGCCGACGCTGCCAATCTCGAACCTTTTGGACGCCGCTTCAAATGCCTCGCGGCCCAAACGGGCATAGGGGTTATCATCCCAGCGCTTGTCGCCACCGTTGAGCAGGTCAAAGAGAATCGCACCGGGGACGATCGGGATCACCGCGTCGGCGACGCGAAATCCGCGCCCCTGCGCACGCAGGCCCGAAACCACACCCGAACATGCATCCAGCCCATAGGCCGACCCCCCCGACAGCGTGAGTGCGTCAATTTGGGCGACGGATTTGTCAGGGGCCAAAAGATCGGTTTCGCGGGTGCCCGGAGCCCCTCCCATGACATGGACCGACGCGGTGAACGGCGCTGCTGCGGTCAGAACCGTTGCCCCGGACTTCAATCGGTCGTCCTGTGCATTGCCAACTAGAAAACCGGGGACATCGGTGATCAGATTGTGGGGGCCGGGCTTCATATGCAGCGGCCTCCGTCCACTTCCATTGCGACACCGGTGATCATGCTGGCCTCGTCGGAACACAGAAATGCAGCGGCATTGCCCATGTCTTCGGGTTGGGAAAACCGACCCAACGGGATCGTCGACAGGAATTTGGCCCGGATTTCCGGTGTGTCTTCGCCCATGAATGATTTCAACAAAGGGGTTTCCCCTGCCACTGGATTGATTGCGTTGACCCGTACGCCGTATGGGGCGAGCTCGACCGCCATTGTGCGGGTGGCGGTGATCATCCAACCTTTGGATGCGTTGTACCAGTTCAGGTTTGGTCGGGGCGAGACACCTGCCGTCGATGCGACATTCAGGATCGCTCCGGATTTACGGCTTTTCATATGTGGGACCAACGCCTGTGCGGTCAAATAGACCGATTTCATGTTTACGTTGAACACACGATCAAAGTCGTCCTCTGAAACGGCCTCCAGAGGGGCGGGCAAGTGGGTAATGCCCGCGTTGTTGATCAGAATGTCCACCTGACCAAAATGCTCCAGTGCGGTCCGCGCCATGGTCTCAACCGAGGCTCGGTCGGACACATCGACGGTTTGGGCGATCGCAACTTCCCCGCATGCGGCAGCCATATCGTGCGCGGCATCGCTATTGATGTCGGCAATCATCACATGTGCGCCTTCGGCCAGGAATTTGTGAACGATACCGGCACCAAAGCCCGATGCACCCCCAGTCACGATTGCACTCTTGCCTTTCAGTTTCATGAAACCCTCCACGACATTTTGACGTCAGGTTAGCAGCGCAGCGGGCGGGCGCAATCGGGCTGTTAAGCGTCGTCGATCTTACCCCGCGTCGCCTTGAGCGTGGCGCGTTGTTTCTTGGCGTCCAGGCGTCGCCTGACGGACCCGCGGGTTGGTTTGGTTGCGATCCGCCGTTTGGGAGCCACCAGCGCCTGGCGGATCAAGGCGACTAGCCTTTCGCGAATGATTTCACGGTTTCGGATCTGGGATCGGGTTTCATCGCATTGCAGGATCAACGCACCTTCTTTGGTCCAGCGACGCCCGGCCAGCCGCCTGAGCCGGCTTTTGACTTGAGCGGGAAGAGAGGGAGAGCGTTCCGCTTCGAACCTGAGTTCGACAGCGGTCGCCACCTTGTTGACGTTTTGCCCACCCGGTCCGGACGCGCGCACAAAATGCTCGGTCAATTCCCAGTCTTGCAATGCAATGTCATCTGTAATCCGTAGCATCGGACCTCTTTCGCGGGACCAAGAAAATTAGAAAATTTTCTTGGTAAAATTCTTGGGGCAAGAATTTTACCCCCGGACCGAGGGTAATCAATGTGTGCATTCAATGCAAAAGGGTTGTCCGAAAGCGTAACGGACAACCCTTCTTGAGTTTCGGAGGTGCGCCGGTTAGGCGGGCACCAATTGGGGTTCAGACATTACCTAAGGACTGCCCTAGATACGCATCTCCCGAACTGTCCCGACATTAATCTCCAAGTTCTCAATGGACACTAGAGCACCTCCTTTCAGTTGTTACGCCTAACTGTAGCGTGCCACAGTTTTCGGAGATGTCAAAACAAAATCATGTGGTCGAAACAGAGAGTTTCCCCACGATGATGCGGAATGGCACAAGAGCCAGCAGTGCAAGCCCCAATTTCACCATCCAATCAGCGGTTGCCAGGGACACCCACAGTGGCACCAGAGGACCCACTCCCAGTAGGGGCAGGACTTCGCCGGCCCAGGAGACGTCGTTGGCCGGTTCGATCCAGCTGAGCGATGCCGAGAAGGCGATGGAGAAGAACAATGCGGTGTCCACAGACGACCCGATCAGCGTTGATGCCAGCGGTGCCCGCCACCATTTTCCTTCGCGCAGGGCCGAGAACACGGTGACGTCCAGCATCTGAGCGGTCAAAAAGGCCAACCCGGATCCAACGGCGATCCGCAAGGTTACCAACGGGCCAAATTCGCCCATGATCTGAGTGCCGATCAGCGAACAGATCACGCCGACGACAAAACCTGCCAGCACGACCTTGCGTGCGGGACCGGCTCCGTAGACGCGGTTCATGACATCTGTCACGAGAAAGGCAAATGGGTATGTAAAGGCCCCCCAGGTCAGCCATTGGCCGAACAGGAATTGCACCAGGATGTTAGAGGCGACAACAATGGCCGCCATGGCAAGAATGCCAGGAAGGTGAGTACGGTTCATCGATTTCATTTCCGTTTTTACAAGGTAGCGGCGACTTGCCCGCAGATGAGCGGGGACCGGGCCTTTAATCGAATCCTGGGTCCTGTGTCAATCCGGCGCGGGCTTGCCCGCCTCCAGAAATCGCTAATCGGGCAGCAGGTACTCGACGAATTCAGTGCGTTGAAACCGATTGAAATTGTCATCGGAAACCAAAACTGCCCGAAGTCGCTGTTTCTCATCTCGCCAGATCGCCACACCCTCCAGATTGTCGTGTTCACCAAAATCAGTCTGCAACAGGGTTTCTTCGTGCGAAGGTCCGGTTGGTGACAGGGTCCATCGACGCAGGCGGGACCGGAAGCCAAAGACTGAAAAATCGCGTTCCAGCAGGTAAAATCGGCCATCAGGTCCAAAATCTGCCCCGACAGCACGGAATTTGCCGCGCGGTTTCAGGTCAAAAGGTCGACTCCATTTTGTCCCATCCCAACGATACACCGCAATGCCCTGGCCTTTGACGGGATGTCGTTCGGGGATTGTGTACAGATATCCCTGTTCGTCTATGGCCAATGCCTCGAGGGCCTTGTTCAGGGGCAGTTGCCTGAACGCATCCGGGCGTGGCAAAACCTGGGCTCGGGCCGCCGCTCGGGAATAGCGCGCCACGCGCGCAACGCCTTCGAACGAGATATACAATGTGCCATTACTGGTCTGGGCCAGACCTTCGCTGTCCAGAACACGTCGGGTCAATGGCTCGCCTTTTGACGAACTCAAAAAGGTGGTGGCGATGGGCGTAATCCCGACAATGGCGTCGCCGCGCCGTTCGATTGTGGCCTGCATGAGATGGGAACGGTCATTGAGCAGCGTAACTGTGCGGCCCTTTGCGCCGACCTCGAGGGCCGAAAACCCACCAAACCAATCAGGTTGACCGTTGTCCGTCCATTCGTAGCTGCCCAATAGACGGGCGGGTCCTCCAGTTGGAGCAGGGGCACGGGACGCCGCAAAAGCTGCGACTGCGACACACAACCCGACCCCGAGGCCAGCGATTATTCGGAGCGTAGAACTGAGGCGCATTGATTGGGCAGATCCGCTAGCACATATTCACGCCGTTTCTTTGGCTTGGGGGCGTTGGGGTCAACCGGTTTTGGTGGCGGAGGGTTCAAAATATCATTCACCCAACGTTGCGCATCGGCACAGCCGTCGCCCCGAGGGGGCGCGTCCTGGTTTTGACATCCGCGTGCGCCCCTGGGGCATTTCAGGCGAACGTGGAAATGATAATGATGTCCCCACCACGGCCGTATCTTGCGCAGCCAGGTGCGGTCGCCTTTTTCGTCCTTGCACATTTGCACCTTGGCACCAGGAAAGACAAAGATGCGTGCCACGCGGCGGTCCTTGGCGGCTGCGCGAAGGATCGCGTGGTGCTGGGCAGTCCAGTTTGAATTGACAAAGGCCCCGTTGGATCTGCGCATCGAAATAGACGAGATATTTTCACGCGCCTTGCGTGATAGGTTCAGCTTGTCGGCCGGGCGCATCCAGATGTCTATGTCCAACCCGATTTGATGGCTGCGGTGGCCTGACAGCATCGGGCCGCCACGGGGTTGGCTGATGTCTCCGATATAGAGGCCGTTCCACCCCCTTTGGGTCGCGGCAAATGCGCTGAGCTTGTTAATATAGTCAATAGTATCGGGATGGCCCCAATTGCGGTTGCGCGACAGACGCATGGCCTGCCAGCTCGGCCCGGTTTCGGGCAGTCGCACAGCGCCAGCCACACATCCTTTGGCGTAGGAGCCAAAAGAAGCCGATCGTTGGCTGGATCCGTTCTTTTTTGCACCAAACAGCTGCTTTGCCAGGGGTTCGGCGCTGGCTGATGTCAGGGTGGTGGCCAATAATAGAATTGAGAAAATAGCTAGTAATTTACGCATGTCAGGTCTGGTCCCCTTCTGCCTGAACCCAGCGTAGCAGAATGAGCCCCAGGACGAATAGCCCCACAATCGGAGAAACCCCCAACCGGGCGCTTCCGGTCGCCAATGTCACAATTCCGATCAGCGCAGGCGCGACAAATGCAGTGGCGCGGCCTGACAAACCATACAATCCAAAGCTCTCTGTTGGGAACTTGGGGTCGGTGTGGCGCACCATCAGGGTGCGACTGGCGGCTTGCAATATGCCGCCAAACCCGCCGATCAGCACGCCGCAACCAAAGAAAATCCGATCCGGCAAATTGGAGCCGGGTTCAAAGGCAATGCCAAAGACCTGTTCACGATCCATTCCCACAATCGTGGCGCAGACGACAATCAACACCCAGATTGACGTAATCACCACGGGCTTGGGGCCCAGCCGACTGTCCAGAAGACCGCCAACCCAGCTGAAAATCGTGGCCGAAATGGCAGCGACGACACCGAAGATTCCGATTTGGGTAATTTCCCAACCCAATACCAACCGCGCGTAAACGCCGCCAAATCCATAAAGCCCGTTCAAGGCATCACGGTACAGCATCGACGACACAAGAAAGCCTGCCAGACTGCGCCGGTGGCGCAGGTTTCTGACCGAGGTAATGACCAGAGAAATCGCGGATTTGACCGTGCCACGTTTCCCCTGTTGCGGTGTTTCACGCACCCACAGAAAATAGGGGATCATGAACACGACATACCAGATTGCCACGATGGGTCCGGCGGATCGGGTCCCTTCACGCTGAGACGCGTCCAGCCCGAATATCGGATCGAGCCCGATCAGGGTTTTGCCATTGCTCTGCTCAACCAACAAAAGCAACATGATAAACAGCGCGATTACCCCGCCCAAATACCCAAAGGCAAAGCCGGATCCTGAGATATTCCCCACGTTGTCATTGTTGCCCAGCGATGGCAGTTGCGAATTGGTAAACACCAACGCGAATTCCGCGCCGATAAAGCCGATGCCGAAACTGATGAGCATCCACCACAAATTTGACCCGCCCGGGTCCATAAACCAAAGCCCGGCCGCGCCGATAACATAGAGGGCAGAGAAAAATACGATCCACGGCATGCGCCGTCCCGATACGTCAGCCAATGCTCCCAGAAATGGGGCACCAAACCCGATCAACAGCCCTGTTATGGTCAGGCACAGTGACCAGATGGATTGCGCCTGCGCCTTGGCGGCTTCGCCATCCATGCCCTGGCCCAGAAAATAATCCGCGGCGACGGCCGCAAAGAACGGGCTGAATACAAAAGTGACCAATACAGTGTGATACGGCTGGCTGGCCCAGTCGAAAAACCACCAGCCCCAAATGCGCTTGCGCGTGGAAACATCCGCCATAACCTGCCCGCCTCATGCTTGTTTCCCAAGGTATGGCAGGGCGGTGGGCGATTAGGCAAGCCTCTCCTGCGCCATCCCGTGCTGCATCGGGGGCCAGGGGCGTGCGGCATCAGCCTGGACCCAGGCGGCGATCCAGCCCGGCATCGGCGGCGAAATCGCATCCGGGTGCCCCATTTCGGCCAGGACTTTGACAGGTGGTACGATCCCTTTCGAATTGGTGACGGCACTGCGAAACATAACGTGGCTCGCGCATTCGCCGTTCTTCTTCCACATGGATTGTTCCAAATAGATGAATTTGTCATCCCAGCACACCGCGCGCGACCGCATTTCAAACCGCTCGAACCCGCGAATTCGGCGTCGGAACCGCACCGTGGATCCGGCCATGGTCATTCCCCAGCGGCGGCGGCTGATTGCACCTATCAACCCGACCCGCTGGGCGTTCATACTGCGCCCAAGATCATACAGGGTCATGGCCCGCCCGTTGTTCAGCTCCAGCCAGATATCCAGATCCCAGGGCCAACAGATATGCCGGGACACATGCGTATCGGTCAACTCTAGCGGCGGCATCCGGCGCGCCACCAGAAGATCCTTGATCAGGCGGACAATGGGGAACATCACGGGGTCTCCTTGTTTCGTCTTCCTTGCTGCCGGTTCAGTGCGGGTCAACCCCAACCTTGCGGAAGGGTTGCGCTTTGTCGAAACGCTGCTTAGGTCTTGGTCGTTCACGTGAAAGAGGAAGAACGCTCATGATGTCGCTGTTTCAAATTCTGATGCTGATTCTGGACGTTGTCTGGTTTTTCATCATTGCGCATGTAATCATGAGCTGGCTGATCAATTTTCAGGTGCTGAACCTTCGTCAGCAATTCGTAGCCCAGGTCTGGTATGGCCTGAACCGGATACTTGAGCCGATGTATGCGCCGGTTCGCCGGGTTCTGCCGCAGGTGAACGGGATTGACCTGGCACCTTTGGCGGTTCTGCTTGGCGTTTATGCGCTGCGGATCATCCTGGTGAACAATATCGCCGCCTTCTATTGATCCATCCACCTCTTGTTCCCTGATTCTTAGTGTGAGAGGGTGCCTGTATAAGAGCAGATAGAAAAAATCTTACTCAAACGGGCCCTTTGATGATGTTAGACGCCGCCCCGCTTTTGCGTGACGTGTTCGGATTCGATGCCTTCCGCCCCGGGCAGGAGGACATCGTTGATGCGGTTGCAGATGGTCAGAACGTTCTGGCCATCATGCCCACCGGGGGTGGGAAATCCCTCTGCTTCCAGCTGCCGGCCTTGCTGCGTGACGGGGTAACAATTGTGATTTCGCCGCTGATCGCGCTGATGCGGGATCAGGTACGCGGTCTGCAAGAAGCAGGTGTGGCTGCCGGAGCGCTGACGTCCGGCAATACACCCGAAGAAACCGATGCTGTTTGGGAGGCCTTGGAGGCCGGACGACTCAAGCTGCTGTACATGGCACCCGAAAGGTTGGCAGCCGGGTCAGCGATGGGAATGCTGCGCCGGATCGGTGTCAGCCTGATTGCCGTGGACGAAGCCCATTGTGTCAGCCAGTGGGGACATGATTTCCGCCCTGATTACCTGCGGATTGGTGAATTGCGACGGGCATTGGATGTGCCTTTGGCTGCCTTTACCGCCACGGCAGACGCCGAAACCCAAGACGAAATTGTCCAGAAGCTGTTCGATGGCGCGGCCCCGCGCAAGTTTCTGCGAGGATTTGACCGACCAAATATTCATTTGGCCTTTGGGGCCAAGGATGGACCGCGCAAGCAGATCCTTGATTTTGCCGAAGCCCGCCGCGGCCAATCCGGAATCGTCTATTGTGGCACCCGCAACAAGACCGAGGCGCTTGCCGCCGCCCTGCGCGACGATGGCCACAGCGCCTGTCACTATCACGGCGGAATGGAGGCTGAAGACCGTCGTATCGTCGAAACTCGGTTCGCCCGCGAGGATGGGTTGATCGTGGTGGCCACGGTTGCCTTTGGTATGGGAATCGACAAACCCGATATCCGTTGGGTTGCCCATGCGGATCTGCCCAAATCCATCGAGGCCTATTACCAGGAGATCGGACGCGCTGGGCGTGATGGTGCCCCTGCAGAAACACTGACCCTGTTTGGACCCGACGATATTCGCCTGCGTCGATCGCAAATTGACGAAGGGTTGGCCCCGCCCGAACGCCGTGCGGCCGATCATGCCCGATTGAACGCGTTGTTGGGGCTTGCCGAGGCGTTGAGCTGTCGCCGGCAGACCCTGTTGGGGTATTTTGGCGAGACCTCTGAGCCGTGCGGCAAATGTGACCTGTGTGATACTCCGGCCGAGGTCTTTGACGGGACCACACCGGTGCGTATGGCGCTGTCGGCAATTTTACGGACCGAAGAGTGGTTCGGCGCGGGGCACCTGATTGATATTCTCACAGCCAATGAAACTGACAAGATCCGCGCGCGTCGACATGACCAATTGCGGACCTACGGCGTGGGCAAGGCGTATACTCGGCCCCAATGGCAGGCGATTTTCCGGCAGATGATGGGGCACGATCTGGTGCGGCCGGACCCGGAACGCCACGGCGCGCTGCGCATGACCGAAGCCGCCCTGCCGATCCTGCGGGGAGAAGGTTCCATCGAACTGCGCCGCGACACGATCCGCAAGGCCGCCCGCCGCCCGGCCGTCAAAGCGTTGGTTTCGGATGAGGACGCGCCGCTTCTGTCGGCACTCAAGGCCAAGCGCCGGGCATTGGCCGAATCCGCTCGGGTGCCCGCCTATGTCATTTTTCCTGATCGCACCCTGATCGAGATGGCAGAGCGTCGCCCCGATGGCATGGATGCGATGGCGCGGATCAGTGGTGTGGGGGCGAAAAAGCTGGAACGCTATGGGTCCTTGTTTCTTGAGGTGATTGTTGGCGCTGTTCAGGACTTGCATCCGGCCCGGCGCAAGTTGGCAGGGCGGACTGCCGGATCAGTCTATGATCAATTGCTCGAAGCACAGGCTGATCTGGCGCGTGGTGACGGTGGAATCGACAAACCGCTCAGCTGTTCGGCGGCGCAATTGGCCAAGGTTGCAAAACTGCGCCCAGATGATGAACAAGGCATGGAACGCCTGTTGGGAGAGCGTCGGACCGAAAGATTCGGTGCGGCCTTTCTGGACGTGTTGCGAGAGGCGGGCTAAGTCTCTGTCAGACTGTAAATCAGGAGTGCGCGATGCTGGTAGTGATTTCCCCGGCGAAACGATTGGATTGGGCCGAGCGGACTGTGACCGCCACCGAACCGGACTTTCAGGATGATGCCCAGCGGCTGGCAAAAACGGCCCGCAATCTCACTCTTGGTGAACTCAAGAAACTGATGGACCTGAGCGACGATCTGGCCCGATTGAACCGGGACCGGTTTCGTGCATTTACCGATCAACCCGGTTCTGAGGACCTGCGCCCGGCCGCGCTTGCCTTTGCCGGGGACACCTATATGGGGCTCGAAGCCGGGTCGCTGGAGCCGGATGAGATGGAGTGGGCGCAAGAGCATTTGCGGATCCTGTCCGGACTTTATGGCGTTTTGCGCCCGCTGGATGCCATTCAGGCCTATCGCTTGGAGATGGGCAGCCGGTTAAAAACCCGGCGCGGCAAGAATTTGTATGACTATTGGCGTGATCAGTTGAGCAAAGCGCTGAATGCCCAAGGGGACGCGGTTGGAACTGATGTTCTGGTCAATTGTGCCAGCCAGGAATATTTCGGGGCTGTTGCGCCCAAATCTTTGAAACTGCGGGTGGTGACGCCGGTCTTCATGGAAGACAAAGCTGGTTCCCCCAAGATTGTCAGTTTCTTTGCAAAACGGGCACGCGGAGCGATGGCGCGTTACATCGTGCAAAACCGGTTGACCGATCCGGCATCCTTGTTGGATTTCGACACCGGTGGCTACGCCTATCGTCCGGATCTGTCCGCAGAGGACAAACCAGTTTTTGTTCGACCTGCCGACTTGGGGTGATCAAGAATCTGGTTCCGGGGTGTTCGGGTCGAATTCCCTGATCCAGTTGTGAATGACGGCCTTGCGCAATGGTTTTGTCAAATAGTGATCCAGGCCTGCCGCCAGAATGTCGGCCTGATCACCGTTCATGGCGTGGGCGGTGACGGCAATGATGGGCACATGTCTGTTATCCCCATTTTCAAGGGCGCGAATTTCACGCGTCGCTTCCTTGCCATCCATTTTGGGCATTGAAATGTCCATAAAGATGACGTGTGGGTCGAACTCCGAATACAATTGCACAGCTTCAATCCCGTTGTTGGCAAACTTCAAGTCAATGTCGAGATCCTTGACCATCTTGCGGAACACGAGCTGATTTGTGCGATTGTCTTCGGCGGCCAACACCCGCATTCGCTGATCTACCGGCTTGGCATGCTCAGTAAAATCGCCGGCATTCGAAACCTGTTGGTCGTGATTTGAATGGGGTTGCCCCGTACCAGTGCGCAACTCTTTCAGCTTGGAATAAAGCTCGTCTCGGGGGATGGGTTTTTGCATGATCCCTTGGATCAGTGCGCGGGCTGGATCGTTTTGGGCAAACGAAGGATTGGAGCTGAGCAACAAAAACGGGACATCTGACCACTCCCCTTTGCGCAAGGCTTCCACCAATTCCAACCCGTCCATGTCGGGCATGTTGTGATCGCTCAAGACCAGATCAATCCCGTCATGCATCAAGGCAAGAGCGTCAGCACCGGACGAACAGGATGTGGTTTGCACCCCAAGCTGCGCCATCTGTTTTTCCAGGATTTCCCGATTCACGGTCAGGTCATCCACGATCAGCACATGTCTCAGCTCTTCTGGCAAGACGGGAGGCCCGGGTTCGGGGCCCTCGGCCATGGGCAACGGAATTCGGAACCCAAAGCAGCTGCCTTTTCCTGCCTCGCTTTCGACCCAGACCGCACCACCCATCAGTTCGATCAAGCGCTGGGTGATAGCCAACCCCAGACCAGTTCCCTCAAAATTGCGATTCCGATCGTCTTCGACCTGATTGAATTCGCCAAAAATGTCGCCGATCTTGTTCTCTGGAATGCCGATCCCGGTGTCTTCGATCGACACGTGGATGGCACTGTCGCTGTTTTCAGTTCCGGGAATGCCGGTCACGCGGATCAATACATGACCTTCGTGAGTGAATTTGACGGCGTTGCCGACAATATTGGTAAGAATCTGGCGAATGCGCCCTGGATCCCCAACAAAATGTGTCGGGAAGAACAGGTCATAATCCAGCAACATGGCAATGTCTTTGTCCCGTGCCGTAGGTTGCAGCAACATCACGACCTCGTGGATGCAGCGCTCCAGATCAAAGCTTTCGGGGTGCAAAACCAGCTTGTCGGCCTCGATTTTTGAGTAATCGAGAACGTCGTTGATGATGACCAACAGAGCTTCGCCCGAGTTTTTGATTGTGCTTGCATACAGGCGCTGTTCTTCGTTCAACTGCGTATCGCTGAGCAGATCGGCCATACCGACGACGCCATTCATGGGTGTGCGAATCTCGTGGCTCATGTTGGCCAGGAATGCAGACTTGGCCCGATTGGCTGACTCGGCCCGTTCGCGTTCGGCCCGTAGCTGTGCTTCGTATCGGACTGTCGAGGTAATATTCAGCGCCAAGCTGACCACATCACCGCCGTACCCCCGTTGATCAATCAGTTTGATGTATTGATTGTTCCACATCTGAATAACCACCGGCGGCGGTGTCGGCTCCAGCCACCGCTCGGTCATCATGGCGCGCCAATCGCCGGGCGACAGCTCCCCTGTATTGACCAGCCCCTCGTCGGTCATCAATTGCAGAATGCGCATATAGGAAATGCCTGGTGTGACTTCTTCAAGCCCGTCAAAGAAGCCGATATAGGCGGTATTGGCACCGATCAGCATACTGTCCGCATCAAAAAAGGCGAATCCGTCCTGAATGGTCTGAATGGAATGCCAGAGACGGCGTTCGGCGATCTCGATCTTTTCATTCGCTTGATGAAGGTCGGATTTCACCCGTTCATTTTCATCGCGTACGTTGGCAACTTCGGCCTGTGTCATCCCAATCTGTTTGGTCAATGCCAAAGCATGGCGCCCAAGTTTACGATTGGCTGCGGACAATTCGGCCTGCTTCAATTCTAATAGTCGCTCGGCGGCCAGACGCGCCCGCCGTTCGTCGGCCAGTTTATTGGCAAGGCTCATCCCTGCTGCTCCGGTGTTGGTACGCTTGGATACAAATTACTGCCCCAACATGGGCTGATCCGGTGAACAAGAGCTTAAAAGCCATTGAAATCGGGAATCGTTGCCAATGGGCGGGCGTCGTGTCAGCCTGTCTCCATCTGCTCGGAGGCTAAAATGCTGCGTTTTTTTTGGATTTTATCGTGTCTATTTATGGTGATGGCGGGCGGGGGAGCGGTCAGAGCCCAAGAAAATCCGGTCCCTGATTTCCGCTATCTTTCGTCGCCCGATACCGATTACTACGGCTCGGATTTACAGGCGCTGTTCGACACGAATCTAAAATCCTGCATTCAGGCTTGCGCCGGCAATTCCCAATGTGTTGGATTTACCTTTAACACACGGTCGAATGCGTGCTTCCCCAAATCGGCGGTCAAGGACCAAACCGAATATGTCGGGGCTGTTTCGGCTGTCAAACTTGCCACTGTTGGTGCCGTTGTCCAGACGGGAACACAACGTCGAGCGGCGATGCCCATGTTGCGCCCGGACGATATTTCATTTGCTCGTACCCAGGCAATAGAGCTGGGAATCCGTCACCAGCAGGGCGGGTTAGACATCGAAGAAATCATCGACGCGGCGCGCATACGTGAGGCGTCCAATGACAGGATTGCAGCCATTCGCCTGACGGGGCGGGCTATCGCGATTTCTGACCGTGCCGATTTGTGGGTGGATTATGCGCGGCTCCTGTTGTCGTTGCGAACCGACAATTCATCTCTGCGTCGCGAGTATCACACCCGTGCCGTCGGAGCGGCGATCAACGGGTATCTGCGCGCGCCCGCAGCTGGGGGGCAGATCTCTGCCTTGATGATGTTGGCCGAAGGGTTGGAACGCTCTGGTCGTGGGCGGGACATGTTGGCGGTGTTACGCGTTGCAGAGCGTATTCAGCCGCGTGTGGATGTGCGCGAAGCGTTGGATCGGGCGGTGCGCAAATATGGGTTCCGCGTAACCGGCAGCTCGGTCGAAAGCGATTCCCGGACGCCCAGGATCTGTATCGAGTTTTCAGAGAAATTGGCGCAGGCTGGCGTTGATTATGACCCCTTCGTTCGTTTGCCACAACCTGATCTGGTCGTGCAGGCAGATGGGCGACAGCTGTGTGTCGAAGGTGTGAAACATGGCAACCGGTATCGGTTGACGTTGCGCTCGGGACTGCCTGCAGAAAGCAGTGAAACACTCTTTAAAGATGTCGATCTGACCCAATATGTGCGCGATCGCTCTCCGGCAGTGCGGTTTCCGGGGCGGTCCTATGTATTGGCGAAATCCGCCCAGGCAGCGCTGCCAGTCGAAACCGTGAACCTGACGGACCTGGATTTGAAACTGCGCCGGGTCAGTGATCGCAACCTGTTGCGGGCCATGCAGGAGGGGTATTTCGGGCGACCGTTGTCCTATTGGCAGGAAGAAGAATTCACCAACACCATTGCCGAAGACGTTTGGAGCGGTACGGCCAAAGTTCAGACCGAGTTGAACCGGGATCTGACCACGCGTCTCCCTATGGCCGAGGCGATTGCCGGGCAACCCGCGGGAATATACGCGCTGACCGCGACAATTCCGGGTGCAGATCCGTATGATCAACCGGGAGCCACCCAATGGTTCGTGCTGTCCGATCTGGGAATAAGCTCAATGTCGGGCACCGATGGTTTGCATGTCCAGGTGCTGGGGCTTGGCGATGCGGCGGCTCGGCCAGATGTCAAGGTCTCTCTGATCAGCCGGACCAATGCCGTGCTGGCCACGGCACAGACGGATGCCGCCGGGTCGGTTCGGTTTGATCCCGGTTTGATCCGGGGTACGGGCGGATCGGAACCAGCGATGTTGATCGCGCGGCAGGGCGATAGCGACCTGGGTTTCCTGTCGCTGATCGACCCGGCATTTGATCTGTCTGACCGCGGGGTCGAAGGGCGCAACCCTGCTGGGCCGGTGGATGTCTTCATGACAACGGATCGCGGTGCTTATCGTGCGGGGGAGGTGATTCATGTCACCGCGCTGACCCGGGATGGGCGCGCTCGCGCTATCGAAGGGTTGCCGCTGATTGCGATTCTCAGCCGCCCGGATGGTGTGGAATACAGCCGTGTTGTGTCCGATGGGGGGCGGATGGGCGGTCATGTGTTTGATCTTCCTGTCGGCGTCACTGCGCCGCGTGGAACGTGGCGGCTGGATCTCAAAACCGACCCAAAAGCGCCGGCATTGGCCAGCCGGCAGATCCTCGTCGAAGACTTCCTGCCAGAACGGATCGATTTTGACCAATCGCTGGCGTCGCAGCAGTTGACCGAAGGGGACGCTGTGGATCTGAGAGTCCAGGCACGGTATTTGTTCGGTGCGCCGGGTGCCGGGCTCAAGGTCGAGGGGCAGGTGTCATTGCGCGCCGCCGAAACGGTCCAGGGATGGCCTGGGTATCGGTTTGGTCGCCATGATGGGCCATCAACCACCCAGAGCAGTTATTTTGGCAGCTTTGAAACCGATGCTGATGGCGTTGCGATCCTGCCGGTAGAGATCCCGCAAGGGGCCGCCGAAGGCAAGCCGCTTACGGCCCGCGTGATCACCCGCGTCGCAGATGGATCTGCCCGCCCTGTCGAGCGGATGATAGAGGCCCCGGTGCGCTCCTCGGCCCCAGTGATCGGGATCAAGCCTTTGTTTGACGATGTTTTTTCCGAAGGCACCGAGGCCGGATTTGAAGTGATCGCTCTGTCTCCCACGCTGGAGCCGATGCCGATACAGGTGGTATGGACGTTGAATCGCATCGAGACCCGGTATCAGTGGTACCAGCTGCACGGCAATTGGAATTGGGAACCGATCACCCGTCGTACACGGATCGCCACGGGACAGGGCGTTCTGGACGCTGGGCCTTTGCGCGTGTCGCATCCGGTAGAGTGGGGCCAATACGAACTGGTGGTGGAACGTACCGATGGTCCGCATGTGGTGGGATCTGTCGATTTCTACGCGGGCTGGTATGCACCAGGCGACAGTTCAGCAACTCCAGATCAGTTGGAACTGTCATTGAACAGCGACATCTATGTGCCCGGCGATACCGCGCGTTTGCGGATCGTGTCGCGGTCGGCAGGGACGGCGTTGATCTCGGTCATGTCGGACCGATTGATCTCGCGTCAGGCGATTGAGGTACCGGAGGGCGCGTCGGAAATCCCTTTGGAGGTGACCGAGGACTGGGGCGCAGGCGCTTATGTGTCAGCGATGGTGGTTCGCCCGGGTGATCACGCCACAGGGCAGACGCCGGTGCGAACGCTGGGTCTGGCCCATGCCGCGGTGACCCAACAGGGGCAAAGCCTGACAGTCTCCATTGATGTGCCTGAGGTGGCACGCCCACGACAGAAACAGAAGGCGCGGGTGTCGGTTTCCGGTTCAGCTCCGGGGGACGAGGTCTGGATGACCGTTTCGGCTGTGGACCTGGGCATTCTGAACCTGACGGGGTTCCAAAGCCCGGATCCATCCGCCTATTACTTTGGCCAGAGGCGTCTGGGCATGGAGCTGCGTGATGTCTATGGCCGATTGATCGACACCAGCAATGGTGCGTTGGGGCTGGTTCGGTCAGGTGGGGATCAGGACAACGCCATGCGGATGCAATCACCGCCGCCAACACAGGATCTTATGGCGGTGTTCAGCGGTGCGGTTCAGGTTGATGCTGACGGCATTGTTGAAATACCGCTCGATCTGCCCGCATTCAACGGCACGGTGCGGTTGATGGCGGTCGCCTGGTCCGGGTTGGCTGTTGGTCAGGCCGAAGCCGATATGCTGGTGCGCGATCCCGTGGTCGTCACGGCCAGCCTGCCCAGGTTTCTCGCTCCTGGAGATCAAAGCCGCGCTTTGCTGGAGATCGTCCATGCGGATGGACCCACCGGGGATATGCAATTGGTGGTCAGTGCCGGCGACGAACTGTTGCTTGGCCCTGTGCCATCAGTTGTAACACTGGATTCGGGCGGCAAAGTCAATCTGGAGGTGCCGGTCGCTGCCCAGTCCGTCGGTGATCCCGAAGTGTTGGTAACTTTGGTCACGCCGGATGGTCAGGCGTTCCGTCAGACTCTGCGGTTACCAGTGCGGGCCAATGACCCTGAGGTGGCCCAGACGCGCCGGTTTACGCTCGCATCTGGTGACAGCTTTGCCTTTACCCAAGACGTATTCGCCGGGTTGCGCCCAGGAAGCGCGCGGGCCGTGATTTCGGCAGGGCCGCTGGCCAAATTTGATGCACCGGGCCTGTTGAGCGCATTGGACCGCTATCCATATGGCTGTACCGAACAGGTGACATCCAAAGCGATGCCTCTGCTCTATCTTTCCTCGCTGGCACAGGCGAGCGGGTTGGGCGATGGTCCCAAGGTTGATGGACGTATTCGGGATGCCATCAACCGTGTGCTGACCCGCCAGGCCAGCAATGGGAGTTTTGGCTTGTGGCGCGCTGAAAGCGGCGATTTCTGGCTGGACGCTTATGTTAGCGACTTCCTGAGCCGTGCCCGTGCGCAGGGGCATCAGGTGCCCGAACGCGCGTTTGCGCAGGCGATGGACAATCTGCGGAACCGGGTAAACTATGCCCCGGATTTTGACACGGGTGGCGAAGATATCGCCTATGCGCTGATGGTTCTGGCGCGTGAAGGTGCCGCGTCAATGGGAGATCTACGCTACTACGTGGACGTCAAGGCCGAAGGGTTTGACACACCGCTGGCTGCGGCTCAGCTGGGGGCGGCGTTGGCGTTTTACGGAGATCAGACCCGCGCAGATCGCATGTTTTCCCATGCTGCCATTCTGCTGAACCGCGCGGTCAGTGGCAAACCGATCTGGCGGGTCGACTATGGCACGCGTTTGCGAGACACCGCTGGGGTTCTCTCATTGGCCGTTGATGCCGGCAGCACTGCGGTAAATCGCGATTTTCTGATCAACCGGGTCACCCGTGCATCAGGACCACTTTCTACGCAGGAGGCGGCGTGGTCTCTTTTGGCGGCACAGTCGCTGATCAACACTCCCGAGGAATCCGGTGTGCTGGTTGATGGAAATCCGGTCGATGGCCCCTTTGTGCAGGTGATGGACGGACAGGCCCCGGGGCAGGGGGTGCTGATTTCGGCCGCATCCGGGCAGGCAACCGACATTACCCTGACAACCCTGGGTGTGTCTGAAACCGGGCTGGATGCCGGTGGCACTGGGTATACGTTGGAACGGCTGTATTTTACCCTCGAGGGGGTTCCGATTGACCGCCGCGATTTTGCCGTGGGAGAACGACTTGTCACGGTTCTGCGGGTCACCCCACATGAAAGCGTTGGGGCACGATTGATGATCAATGATCCGCTTCCGGCGGGAATTGAAATCGACAATCCCAACCTGCTGCGGTCCGGCGACCTGCGTGACCTGGATTGGTTGAATTTGTCCGAGGCCACCCACGTAGAATTCCGGTCTGATCGGTTTCTGGCTGCTGTGGATTGGCGTGGCAGCGATGTTGTGACGTTGGGCTATGTGGCTCGGGCTGTCACGCCGGGGGCGTTTCATCACCCCGCGGCGTCGGTCGAAGATATGTACCGCCCCGTCTACCGGGCGCACACAGGCACCGGACGGGTGATCGTTCGGTGAAACGCCGCATTGCCATAGTGTCCGCAGTTTCGGTGATGGTGTGGTGCGCCATTTTGGGGCTGGATCGCTGGGTTGAGGTGACGCAATTGCCTGTGACCTTGTCCGAGACATCCGTCGAGGTGCGCGACCGGGACGGAAAGCTGCTGCGCGCCTATCCCATCGAGACCGGGATCATGCGTCTGGCCGTGCGTCCGGAATGGGTCGATCCGGGGTTTGTCGCTATGCTGATCCGATATGAGGACAAGCGGTTCCATGATCACCCGGGTGTCGATTTGTTGGCGCTTGTGCGTGCGGTGGGACAGGCCGTGTGGAATCGGCGGGCGGTGTCTGGGGGGTCGACCCTGACCATGCAGGTGGCGCGCCTGCTGGAGAACGGATCAACCGGACGCTGGAATGGCAAGCTTCGCCAGATGAGGGTGGCTCTGGCGCTGGAGCGGCGGTTGAGCAAGGCACAGATCCTGACGTTGTATCTGACCCATGCGCCCTATGGCGGCAATCTCGAAGGAATACGCGCTGCGACGCTGGCATGGTTTGGCAAGGAACCCGGGCGTTTGACGGCGGCACAGGCCGGGCTGCTGGTGGCGCTGCCGCAATCTCCGGAACGCCGCCGTCCTGATCGCTTTCCCAGGGTTGCTGCCGATGCACGCAACCGGGTTTTGGCCCGGATGGAAACATACGGGGTGCTGGATCAGGCCGAGCATGCTGCCGCGGTTCGCGAAGCAATGCCTGCAAAAATGCGCCGCTTTCCCATGTTTGCACCGCATCTGGCGGACCGCTTGCGACAACACAATCCCGAGGCCCAGCGGGTTGATTTGACAATCGACGTTGCTGTTCAGGCGCAGGTGGAGCAGGTGGCCAGATCGGCTGCGCATCACGCCGGGCGCAGAGTATCAACGGCGATTTTGGTCGCAGACCACCAGACCGGAGAGATCCTGGCTTCGGTCGGATCCCCCGACTATGTGGATCGCAGACGCCAGGGATTTGTCGATATGACCCAGGCTGTACGCTCGCCCGGATCGACGCTCAAACCGTTGATTTACGGGCTGGCCTTTGATCAGGGGCTGGTACACCCGGAAACGCTGATCCACGATGGGCCGGTAGACTTTGAAGGGTATGCTCCGCGCAACTTCGATGGGGTGTTTCGCGGCGACTTGCGTGTGCGCGAGGCGTTGCAATTGTCGCTGAATATCCCGGTTGTGAAACTGACACATGAATTGGGCGCACCGCGGATCATGGCATCATTGCGCCGGGCTGGGGCAGACCCGCATTTGCCCGGTGGAGCGCCAGGGTTGGCCATCGCGCTGGGCGGAGTCGGGGTCAGCCTGCAGGATCTGGTGCAGCTATATGCAGGAATTTCCAGAGGCGGGCAGGGACCAGGTCTGTGGGTTGATCAATTGGCCAGGCCGGTCACCCGGGGACGTCTGATGTCACCCGAGGCCGCCTGGCATCTGGGCGATATCCTGCGTGATCTCTCGCCGCCGCCAGGGGGACGTGCCGGGGTTTTGGCCTACAAGACCGGGACGTCCTATGGCCATCGCGACACATGGGCAATTGGATGGGACGGGCGTCATGTTATTGGCGTGTGGATGGGGCGCGCAGACGGGACGCCTGTTCCTGGTGCTTTTGGCGCTGAATTGGCAGCGCCGGTTTTGTTCGAGGCTTTTTCCAGATTGAAACCTGATCTGGAGCCGTTTGCACCGCCACCACCTGCGACACTCATTTTGGGATCAGCGGAGCTGCCGCAACCGCTGCGGCGTTTCAGGTCTCGCAATGCTGCTTTTTCGGATGCGGACGATGAGGGACCAAAGCTGGTATTCCCGCCCGATGGAGCCATTCTGGCTGTTGGTGAAACTGGCCTGGTTCTCAAGGTGCAAGGCGGTCAGACACCGTTTCTGGTGATGGCGGATGGCGTGCCGGTGATGACCAATCAGCGCAGCCATGCGTTCGAAGTTCCGACCTCGGGTCAGGGGTTTTCGACATTGGTCGTTGTTGACCGGGCGGGGCGGACGGACCGGGTTCGGGTGCAAATCAGATAAATTAGAGAGGCCGAAAGGCTCCTGCCCGGCGGGATTTGCCTGCCCCTTGGGCCGACCGCTGCCCGGGTCGGCCCTTGCAGCGGTACTGTAACGCCCAACTCAGCGACGTCCTTCGCGCAACCATCCAAGCAGGATAAATCCTGACATCAACAGCAGGACCAGCCAAGCAGGCAATAGATTGGTCTGGCGAATGTTGCGCGTTTCATAAGCATTGCGCGGGGTCAGGCCGATCCAGCCGCGCCCGGCCGCAGGTCGGCCCAGACGAACGGACCTGAGGCGAGGGCGGGGGGTGTCCTCGAGCGTCACTGCGCCGCCGCGGTGCAAGGAAACTGCAGGTGCCATCATAGAAGATGTCGCAATAGTTTCTTCGAATTCGCGTGGGGCCGCGGGGCCGAGACCGATGACGGCGGATTGTCCGTCTTGATCCAGGCGATACAGACCGATCATTGAGCCTTCATAGGGGGCTTCGAAATGCCCCGGAGCCGTGGGAGCCAGGTCCAGAGTTTCAATCTCACCGTCTGGCCGGGTGATCTGCGCCGGGCCCACATTGTCGTCCAGAGTTCTTCGGATGATCCTCATGCGGTGGCCGGTCGCTTCAGCCCACAAGGCGTCTTCCTCCAACTCGGGTTCCTTCATCATCCAATGCGCCAGACGCCGCAAGAGATCGAGCTGTGGCCCGCCGCCCTGATAGCCCCGTGTCCAGAGCCAGGCATGGTCCGACGCCAACAGCGCCACTCGCCCTTCACCGACGCGATCCAGAACCAACAGTGGCAGATCGTCGACCCCGGTCATAACGACATGTCCGACGGGTTCGTCAACTTCGATGTGACGCAACCACGGCCCCCAATCTTCGGATACGCCCAGGTCTGCGGTCACCGGATGGCGTTTGCCCAAATCGGTGACCTGTGGCGTATAGCGCTGTTCAATCACCCGCGCGGTTGGACGGGCCGGTACAACCGGTGCCAACGGAGAGCGATAGATGCTGTCTGCGGTGGCAAAATCTGGCCCGGCCGCCACCAATACTGCGCCGCCCGCTTCGACATATTCTGCAACATTGCCCAGATAGATTGCGGGAAGGATCCCCCGGCGTTTGTATCTATCAAAGATGATCAGATCAAAATCGTCGATCTTTTCGAGGAACAGCTCGCGGGTCGGAAACGCGATCAAAGACAGCTCGTCCACGGGCACACCGTCCTGTTTTTCCGGTGGGCGCAAGATGGTGAAATGCACCAAATCGACCGAGCTGTCGGATTTCAGCAAGTTGCGCCAGGTCCGACCGCCTGCGTGGGGCTCGCCCGATACCAGCAGCACCCGCAGCCTGTCCCGCACGCCGTTGATCTGCACCAGGGCGGTGTTGTTGCGATCCGTCAGCTCTGTTTCGGTGGGCAGCACCGTAAACTGCAATACGTTGCGCCCGCCGTGCGGCAGCGTGACGGGCAGTTCGACGTCTTGCCCGATTGGCATTTCGAGGATCTGCGGCGGACCGCCGTCCATCGACATCTGTAATTTTGCCACAGGGGCGGGATTTGGGGTATTGCCCTGATCTTCAATACGCAAGGTCAGGGAAAACGCTTCGTCAATAATGGCAAAGCCGGGGGCATTTCGCACCACAAGGCGGCGATCCCAGTCCGTGGCGCGACCGCTTTGCAACAAGTGAAGTGGGGCGGGCAGGTCCGGCATCTGGGCCATGTCGTGAACCCGTCCATCCGACAGGACAACCACCCCTGCGATGCGGCCCCTAGGTTCCTGGGCCAGGGTTTCGGCCAAGGTGGTCATCAAAGTGGTTCCCGCGTCATCAGCGCTGTCCTTTACCACAACACGCCGCAGCTGGGTCCGAGCGCGGGCCTCGATGTCGGCGGCCAGCGCATCCGCGGCTGTTTGGGTCTGTTGGGCGCGATCTGACAGTGTCTGCGACGCACTCTGGTCTTCTACCATGACGACAATATCATCCAGCAGAGCACGATCTTCGGTCTGATAAACTGGCCCAGCCAACGCGGCCAGCAGCACACCCGCCCCCAGCGCCCGAAGCGCCCAGCCGGTCAATCCGCGCCAGGCGGCCAATGCAACGGCAGCCGCGGACAGGAGCCCCAGAGCGATCAAAACTGGCCAGGGCAACAATGGGGCAAACAGGATCGTTCCGTATGTCATTGGCCCAACCTGTCCAACAGAGCAGGGACATGAACCTGATCCGATTTATAGTTGCCAGTCAGCACGTGCATGACCAGATTGACGCCGAACCGAAAGGCCAGTTCGCGCTGCTGTTCGCCGGCATAGCCGCGCCCGACCGGTAACAGCGCACGCCCGTCATTGGCAACCGCCCAGGCCGCAGCCCAATCATTCCCGCCGATCACCACCGGTGTTACTCCGTCGTTGAGATTGCGAAATGGCATGCCTTCGACCTGTTCCGCATCAGGGGGGGCGGCTTCGACCCAGACATCCAATCCGTTGTATCGCCCCGGAAAATCCTGAAGCAGATAAAAGGTTCGGGTCAGTACGTGATCGCTGGGCAGGGGTTCCAGCGGTGGAATATCCAGCGGGCGCGCCAGTTGTTGAAGCTTGCGTCCGTTTGGGCTGGAGGCACCAAAGCGGGCGACATTGGCGTCGCGCGTGTCAAAGACGATCATCCCGCCAGCGCGCAGATACGTGTTGAGACGGGCATAGGTTTCATCCGAAGGTGTGGTCTGATCCGGGGTGATCGGCCAATAGAGCAGCGGATAAAAGGACAGTTCGTCCTTTTCCAGGTCCACACCTACAGGGGGGGCCGGTTCGATGGATGTGCGAAAGAACAGGGTATCCGACAACCCCATCAACCCAGCCTGCGCAACCCGGTCCACGTCGCGATTGCCGGTCAGGACATGGGCCAGGATCAACTCGCTTGCAGCGGCAGTGTCCGTGAGATCCGTTTGGGCTTTTGCTTGTGTTGGGGGGAACGCCAGAGGAAGTATCAAGGGCAGGATCAGTGCCACCCGTGCCAGCGCCAGTTTGCCCGACAGCGCCAGGGCTGCAACGACATCCAAAGCCAATAAAACCAGCGCCGCAGCTAGAACCGGACCGCCCAAGGGCCGTTCGCTAGACTGTGTGGTGCCTTCGATCACGGTATCGGCTGGCCATTGCGCCTGAGTCAGTTGGCTGTCCGACGACATCACATTGCGCGCCAGTTTGCGTTTGTTGGTTTCATAGAGACCGGGGTGAAGATCAGGGCCCAAAGAATTGCTGACCAGATCAGGACCCGCTACGCCGGGCCGCGCGCTGGCATCGCGCAATTGTCCAAAACCGTTCAGAATCTGCGATGGTGTCCAGGTGGTCCCGTCCAGATCCTCGGCTGTTGGCTGTCGATTGGAATTGGATACGGCCAAACGTTCCAACATGTCTACAAACAGTCCAGAAATGGGCAGGTTTGACCATTCTGCATTGGCGGTGACATGAAACAGAACAATTTGCCCCTGTCCCGATATCTTGCGTGTAACCAACGGAGTCCCGTCGCTGAGTTCGGCCAGAACCCGGTCAGCCAGGGACGGATCAGGCTGTGCGACCACCTGCGAGGAAACCGACACTTCGGCCGGGACGGTAAGGCCGAAAAAGGGTGACTCTGGCGCAAATGGAGCCAGCGTTTTGGGCTCGCCCCAGCTCATCGAACCACCGACGCTGCGACCGCCGCTGCGCAGGCGCACGGGTAACAGCGGGTCTTCCTCCTGTCGGGACACTTCTGAGGCGGCCAGCCGGGGTCCGGCAAAGCGCAGGAGCGTGCCGCCCGCGTTGATCCAGTCGATCAAGAGCGAAGCTTCGGTCGGCGAAACCCGCGCGACATCGGCCAACACGATGACATCGGGATTGGCCGGGATCAGTTCGGCTATGGTGCCATCCAACAGATCCGTCGTCGGGACCAGCGCCTGACGCAGATAGTGCAAAGGCGACAACAGCTCCAAACCTTCCCGTTGTTCGCGCCCGGCAATCAATGCGACTTCACGGCGGCGCAAATTGTCGTCGGTCAGAGCAACGGCACCCGCGCTGCGACGGTTCTGAAGTTCGAACCGAGTGATCCGGGCGCGCAACTCCGGTGGCAACGACAAAGTGGCCGTGGCCTGGGTTTCGCCTGCGGCGAAGTTTACCGTTGCAGATGCCAACAGCCGCGCCGTTCCATTCGGATCCGTTCCCTGCGCCAGAACAGACGTGCTGTAAGCAGATCCCGGAGTGGCCCGCAGAGCTGTTAGCGAAACCTGACCGTCGACAAATTGGGCAGGACGCAAGGCCATCACCGGCTTGCCGGTTTGCAAGACCCGCAGATTGCCCTTGGCACGCAAAATTTCGATCAGATCCTGACGTCCTGGGTACGCCAGTCCATCACTGACCCAAAAGGTATCAAAGCTGTCTTCGATATTCTCCAGATGGGTTCGAATTTGAGTGATTTGATCCGCATCGGGTTGCCAGGCGGCAGGGAACAGTCCCGGCAGGCGTGAACGCCAAACATTGGCAGACAGAAACTCGGCCGCATTGGGTGCTGTGGTTTGTAGAACGGCGACCGGTCGGTTGGCGCGACCGGCATCAGTCATCAGTGTTTCCAGCCGTTCAATTTGTGTGTCCCATCCGTCGGCTCCGGCCCAGGTTGCGTCCATCAACACCAGCAAGGGTCCGCTGCCCTGGTCGCGGCTCGTCGGGTTGAGGATCGGCCCGGCCAGACCGATGATTGCCAAAGCGATTGCTGCCATGCGCAGCAACAGCAACCACCACGGGGTGCGGTCCGATACTGATTCATCGTCTTGCAACCCAACCAGCATGGTAACAGCTGGAAACGCCCGCCGGATCGGGGCGGGTGGGGTCGCACGCAACAGCAGCCACAGAATAGGAAGCGCCAAGAGCGCGAGCAGCAACCAGGGTGATGTGAATCCGAGGCCGGCAATGGTGGTCATCGCGTGCTCCCTCCCAGGGCCTGATGCAGCCATAGCAATGCGGTTTGGGCGGTATCGCCGGTATGATGTCTGCCCAACCGCCATCCCGTGGCACGGCACAATTGCTCCAGCGCATCGCGGCGCTGCTCCAGCCGGTCCAGGTACCGATCACGCAGACCCGCCGCCATCAGGGTTTCATGCTGAACAGAGCCTGCGATGCTTTGAAAGACTGTGCGCCCTTGATACGGGAAGCTCTCTTCGTCAGGATCCAGAACCTGCAACAGGACGCCGTGGACCCCGCGGTCTGCCGCCTTGGTCAACGCCAATTGGATTTCACCAAAATCACCCAGAAAATCTGACAGGAACACGGCGCGCGCATGCGGAATCATTGCGCGATGTTCAGGAGAGGCATAGTCCGTGTCTTCGGCGGTGGCGAAATGTTCGGCCAGTCGCAGGATTTGGGCATTGCCCCGGCGCGGCGGCAAAGTGGTGCCGGTCAGCCCCACGCGTTCTCCATTGCGGATCAGAATGATTGCTGTGGCCAGCGCCAACAGTCTTGCACGGTCCATCTTGTCCGGCAGGTTCCCGGATGATGAAAACCGCATCGAGGCTCCCTGATCGACCCACAGCATTACCGACTGGGCGATCTGCCATTCGCGTTCGCGTACATATTGAACATCGCCTCGTGCTGATCTGCGATGGTCGATCAAACGGCGGCTATCGCCGGGCTGCGCCGGGCGATATTGCCAGAAATCATCCCCCAATCCTGCACGTCGACGCCCATGTTCGCCCAATAAAACCGATCCGGCCAACCGTTCGGCCCGCGCCAAAAGGGGTGGCAGTCGGCTGGCTTCGGATTCGGCGCGCTGACGCAGGGATGGCGCGGGTTGGGTCACGCTGCGACCTCGGTCCGGGACAGGCTGGCGGCGGTGGTTTCGATCAGATCGGCCAAGCTGTCGCCGCGGGCGCGGGCGGCAAAGTTCAATGCCATCCGATGGCTCAGCACCGGGCGGGCCATGTCGATGACGTCTTCGGCGTTGGGGGCCAGGCGCCCTTGCAACAACGCACGGGCGCGCACCGTCAGCATCAATGCCTGTGCGGCGCGTGGGCCGGGGCCCCAGGCCACGGTCTCAGCGACACGGTCTGATACGCCCGGCTCGTCCGGGCGGAATGCGCGTACCAGATCCAGGATCAGGTCCACGACGGACTCTCCTACTGGCATCCGGCGCAGCAGAGTTTGGGCTGCCAGCAATTCCTGCGAGGTGAAAACTGCGCTGGCCTCGGCCTCGGTCACACCGGTTGTGGCCAGGAGGATGTCGCGTTCGGTATCGCGGTCGGGGTAATCGACGTCGATTTGCACCAGAAACCGGTCCAGCTGGGCTTCGGGCAGGGGGTAGGTGCCTTCCTGTTCGATCGGGTTTTGGGTTGCCAGCACGTGAAACGGCATTCCCAGCGGACGATCCTGCCCGGCAACAGTAACTGTGCGCTCCTGCATGGCCTGCAACAGTGCCGATTGCGTTCGGGGGCTGGCGCGGTTGATTTCATCGGCCATCAGCAGTTGGCAGAACACAGGTCCGGGGACAAACCGGAAAGACCGGCTGCCGTCAGTGCCTGTATCCAGCACTTCGGACCCAAGAATATCGGCAGGCATCAGATCGGGAGTGAACTGAATCCGGTTGCCGTCCAGGCCCATCACTGTCGACAGGGTTTCAACCAACCGTGTCTTGCCCAGCCCCGGCAAACCGATCAACAACGCGTGCCCACCGCACAACAAAGAGGCCAGTGTCAGGTCTACCACCCGCTCCTGTCCAATGAACCGCTTGGTGATGCTGGACTTGGCTTCGGCCAGTTTCGCTTCAAGCGTTTCGATTTCTTCAACAAGATTGTCGGGTTGGGACATGACTTTTCCTCGGCAGGAGATATATGTTGTAACTCTAACTCGCTCAGACGAAATGGCAAAAACAATGAGTGGACAAAAAGCTGTTACTCCCTCCGCAGATGGCATAGCGGCGTCAATAAAGGCGTCCAAGGGCCGCGGACTTCCGCCGGTGCATCTGTGGAACCCACCGTTTTGCGGAGATCTGGACATGCGGATCGCCCGGGATGGGACGTGGTTCTATCTGGGCACCCCAATAGGACGGTTTGAGCTGGTCAAACTGTTTTCGTCGATTCTCAAGCTGGAAGATGGCAAATACTTTCTGGTTACCCCGGTTGAAAAGGTGGGAATCACAGTTGATGACGCCCCATTTGTGGCGGTTGATTTTGAACCCGAGGGGAACGGAACCGCGCAGGTTCTGACCTTTTCCACCCATGTGGGCGACACTGCCGTGGCGGGACCGGACCATCAAATTCGGGTTGTTCGTGATCCGGAGACCGGGGAACCATCGCCCTATGTGCACATACGGGATGGGCTGGAGGCGCTGATTGATCGCAAGAGTTTTTACCGTCTTGTCGATCTGGGCGCGCATCACGACGGGTGGTTCGGGGTTTGGTCGTCGGGCCAGTTCTTTGCGATCATCCGGTCAGAGGAACTGGGCTGATTTTGATCTTTCTGGTATTGGTGCTGTCCCGTTCTGTCTCTGGGGCCTTACGGAGTGTGTGAAATAACTTCGGTCTCGGGCGGGGCTTGGCGTCGTTTTTTCTGCGCGATCAAAACACCGATCCCGACCAGAGCGGCTCCATAGGCCTGGGGCCAATACCAGCCAGCACCCAAACCAACCATGATCAGCATGACAAAGAAAGGCGTCAGGTTCATGTGGAAGCAGGCCAGGGCCACGCCCAGCTTGCCCACTGATGCAATCCACAGCACCTGACTGATGGCCATCGCGATGACGGTATAGATCAACAACAGTTGGATTTGTTCCCAACTGATTGGTTCGCTCGGCAACACCAGCGCTCCACTGAGAAAAGTGCCGACTGCCATAATCCACAAGGCGACTGCACCTCCGGTGAATGTCAGGGTAGATCGCCCAATGGGACCCAGCATCGGCAGGTCGCGATTGACCGCCATACTGGCCCAAGTCCACAAAAATACTGCCCCAACCGCATAGGCGGCACCCAGTCCCAATTGCCCGGAGGGCAGGCCATTTGTGGCGATGAACCCTCCGGCGACGGTCGCGCCCAGACCAATCATGAACCGAATCGATATACGTCGGGTGCCCGCGCGTACTTCCAGCAGAGCACCCGCCACCGGGGCTGTGGCCGATATCAGGGCAACGGTTACCGGATCGGTCAGATCCTGTGCGACCAACATCATATGCGCGCCGACCCCAAATCCAATTCCGCCTGTGATCAACCCCTTGATGATCTGTTTCGAGCTCAACAGGGGCAATCCTTCGATGATCATCCAGACCGGGATCATCAAAGCGATGGCCAGCGTCATCCGCACGGTGATCAGAAACAACGGCGACCAATCTTGCAGCAACAACTCGGCGACAGGAAACCCGATCGCCCAAGTCATCATGGACAGACCCGCCATCAGGTTTCCCGCAACGGCTGTTCGCGAATGAGAGGGAGCTAGATTAGGCTGTGCGGATCTGTTTGACTGCAAATTCATGCTGAACTTCTGCGTTTGGGGGCAATTCGTGTAGCGAAGAGAAGATTCGCACCAGTGTCTGAAGGGAAACCGACATTTGGTCGTTTTCAGTCTCTTGGCTGAATGGGGCAGGTCAGGGTATGTCAAAAGCTAGAGTCAACAGGATTGAAAGACATGCCACGATTTGCAGCCAATATTTCCCTGTTGTTTGCCGAGCTTCCGTATCTCGACCGATTTTCAGCTGCCGCCGATGCAGGTTTTGATGCTGTCGAAATCCTGTTTCCGTATGAAATCGCGGCCAAGGACACATTGCGGGCCTTGTTGGCCAACGGTCTCGAACTTGTTCTGATCAATGCACCACCGCCCAACTATACCGGTGGTGCGCCCGGATTTGCGGCAGTTCCTGGTGGCGAGGCCCGGTTCCAAAGCGATATGCGCCGGGTGATGCGCTATGCAGATATGTTGAACCCCGGACTAATTCACATCATGGCCGGCTATCAGTCAGGCGCTGCCGCGCAGCAGGTGTTCGAGAAAAACCTGCGCTGGGTTACCGAGACATATCCATGCCAAAAATTCACGATCGAACCGCTGAATGAACACGATCAGCCCGGCTATTTTTTGAACGACTATGCGCTGGCCGCCGATGTGTTGGATGCTGTGGACCGTCCCAATGTGGGCTTGCAATATGATGCCTACCATGCCGAGGTCATACACGGCGATGCAGCCGGAATTTGGGACCGGTTTGCACCTATGGTTCGGCATGTGCAAATTGGTGCCGCACCGGACAGATCTGAACCCGGACGCGGTCCGGTGGATTTCCCGACCTTGTTTGCCGCCATTGATGCCAGTGGATATTCAGGCTGGGTCAGTGCGGAATATACCCCCAGCACCAGAACAACCCAAGAGTCCCTGGGCTGGATGCGAGGATTGGCTTGAATTGTTATTCCAAAAATTGCATATGATTGAAAAACCACACAGGAGCCGGAAATGATCCCTGCGCGTTATTCTCAATTGGTGTTCAGCCTGATTCTGTCGGGATTGATGTCCTTTATCGTTACTGGTGTGGCGACATTCACGAACATGGGATTCGGAGCGCAGTTGTTTTCCAGCTGGATGGGGGCTTGGTCGGTGAGTTGGCCAATCGCTTTTCTCGTGGCGTTTCTGGCAGCGCCGCATGTGCGCAAGCTTGTGTCCAAACTGGTGCAGCAACCCCAGCAACAGCCCCGCCAGGGGTGAGCCTGTTTCGCAAACCACGCCGGGCCAGGCAGCGCGTGCTTGCACGCGCTGCCTGGCCCAACGGGGGGTGACGCATCTTTGATGCGGCTCCCGCGGGCGGGAGCTCTCCCGTTTTGGCACCAGATCAGTGACCCTGCGTGTCATGTAACCCTCTAATGGGCTTCCGACCAATCGGCTCCCTGACCAGCATCAACGCTCAATTTGATTTCCAGATGCACAGCCGGATCTGCCGCGGTTTCCATGACGTGACGCGCTACGGCAATGGTTTCCTCGACATCTGCCTCGGGGACTTCAAACAGCAGTTCATCGTGAACCTGCAGCAACATCCGTGCGGGCAGGTGTGCAATAGCGTCGGGCATCCGGATCATTGCGCGGCGGATGACATCTGCGGCCGTGCCCTGGATAGGCGCGTTGATCGCCGCGCGTTTGGCGAACCCGGCCTTGGGGCCTTTGGCACCAATCTCGGGCGTGTGGATCTTGCGTCCGAACAAAGTCTGCACATACCCGTGCTCCTTGGCGAAATCGACGGTGCTGTCCATATATTTTCGGATCCCGGGGAACCGTTCGAAATAGCGGTCAATAAAACCTTGGGCATCCTTGCGCGGGATACGAAGGTTGCGCGCCAGTCCGAATCCGGAAATTCCGTAGATGACGCCAAAGTTGATTGCCTTGGCTTGACGTCGGATATCCGACGTCATCTCGTCCAGCGGAACGTCGAACATTTCGGATGCGGTCATGGCGTGAATGTCCAAACCATCAGCAAACGCCTGTTTCAGCGCATCAATCCCGGCGACATGGGCCAGGATCCGCAGTTCAATCTGGGAATAGTCGAGCGACAGAAGCACATTTCCCGGTTCGGCGATAAAGGCCTCTCGGATACGGCGCCCTTCCTCGGAACGCACCGGGATGTTTTGCAGGTTCGGATCCGTCGACGCCAATCGCCCCGTTGATGCACCGGCGATGGAATAGGAGGTGTGCACCCGGCCGGTGTCCGGGTTGATATGGTCCTGTAGGGCATCCGTATAGGTCGACTTCAGTTTGGACAGCTGTCGCCAGTCCAACACCCGGCCAGGCAGTTCATGCTCTGTTGCCAAATCTTCCAGAATATCCGCACCCGTCGCATAGGCACCGGTCTTGCCCTTTTTGCCACCCTCGATTCCCATTTTGTCGAACAGGATCTCGCCCAACTGCTTGGGGCTGCCGACATTGAAGCTCTCACCGGCCAGTTCGTGAATTTCGGCTTCCAGAGCGGCCATCTTTTGGGCAAAGGCATTGGACATCCTGCTCAGGGTGTCCCGGTCAACCTTGATGCCGTCCATTTCCATCTTGGCCAGAACTGGGATCAGCGGCCGTTCCAGTGTTTCATAGACGGTGGTGACCTGCCGTTGGTGCAGCTGTGGCTTGAACGTCTGCCACAGGCGCAGCGTGATATCCGCGTCCTCGGCGGCATAGGCGATGGCATCGTCAATTGGCACACGGTCGAAGGTGATCGCGGATTTTCCGGTGCCCAGCAGCGGTTTGATTGGAATTGGAGTGTGATCCAGATAGCGATCCGAAAGCGTATCCATTCCGTGGTTGTGTTCACCGCCGTGCAGCGCATAGGACATCAACATGGTATCGTCGATCGGTGTCACTGTGATGCCCTGACGGGCAAAGATCTTGGCGTCGTATTTCATGTTCTGCCCGATCTTGATCACTGACGGATCTTCGAGCAGCGGTTTCAACATATCCAGCGCCGTCTTTAGCGGCATCTGCCCCTCGGCCAATTCATCCGATCCAAACAAGTCGTCCGAGGCTCCGGCCTTGTGGGTCAACGGGATGTAACAGGCCTGTCCGGCTTCGACACACAGGGAAACGCCAACCAGATCGACAACCATTTCGTCCAAACCGGTGGTTTCGGTATCCACGGCGACCCAGCCGCGTTCTATTGCCTGATCTATCCACCCCTGCAACGCAGCTGCATCTCGCACACAGGTGTATGTCTCGGGGTTAAAGGGTACGGATTCGGGCATCGACGCCTCGCCGCTGCCTTCCAGAGGTTTCTCTGGGATGTCCGGAGTTTCCACACCCATTCGATCAGCCAGACGTTTGGAAAGCGTGCGGAACTCCATTTCGGAGAGGAATGTCAGCAGGGCTTCGGGGTCGGGATCCTGAACTTCCAACTCCTCGAGCGAGAAGTCGAGCGTCATCTCGCAGTCCAGCTGAACCAGCTGTTTGGACAATTCGATCTGATCGCGATTGTCGATCAATGTCTGTCGCCGCTTGGGCTGCTTGATTTCTGTTGCGCGGTTCAGCAGATCTTCGAGCGAACCATATTCGTTGATCAACAACGCGGCGGTCTTGATACCGATTCCCGGTGCACCTGGCACATTGTCAACACTGTCCCCGGCCAGCGCCTGAACGTCCACCACGCGTTCCGGGCCGACACCGAATTTCTCCAGCACCCCGTCGCGGTCAATGCGCTTGTTCTTCATCGCGTCCAGCATTTCAACGCCGCCGCCAACCAGCTGCATCAGGTCCTTGTCAGAACTGATGATGGTCACCCGACCGCCAGCCTCGCGCGCGCGACAGGCCAATGTGGCGATAATGTCGTCGGCCTCGAATCCTTCGACCTCCTTGCAGGCGATATTAAAGGCACGGGTGGCGTCGCGGGTCAGCGGAAATTGTGGCACCAGATCTTCGGGGGCAGGCGGACGGTTGGCCTTGTAGAGATCATACATCTCATTGCGGAAACTCTTGCCCGAATGATCAAAGATCACCGCCGCATGGGTGGGTGCGTCGGGACCGTTGTTATCCTCGACATAGCGTTGCAGCATATTGCAGAACCCCGATACGGCACCAACAGGCAGCCCGTCGGATTTACGGGTTAGCGGCGGCAACGCGTGATAGGCGCGAAAGATAAAGGCCGATCCATCAATCAGATGCAGATGGCAACCCTTGCCGAATTCGGTCTTGCTCATGACGCGGTGCCCCGTAATGTGAATGCATGTTTGATTTACGCATTTTATCCGCCATCCCGCCCCTGACCGCAATCGCCCTTATGGCCAGTCCGGCGCTGTCGGCACCAAAAGTTGACCTCGACTGTGACCAGACCTTTGATGGAGCCGAGCTCTGTTCGCCTTTGGTTGCCTGTTTGGGACAGACAGGGATCTATTTCACCGGGCGCGCCATGGGATGGAACTCCGGGGTCTTTGCAGGGGATACCAATGCTGGTTTTACATGCTTTGGGCAGTGGCGACTTAATGGGTTTTTGGGTTTGGGCGAGGCAACAATCGAATGCGACAATGCGCTAACCGGGATTGTGTATTTCACCTCGCATGATCCAGAAACCGGAACCGCCAGCGGTTTGGGCAGGCTCAGCAATGGGGAAACGATTCACATGTGGTCAGGACACAATATTCGCCAGTTCCTAAGAAATGAATCAGGGGAGGTTAACCCACGTTTGCTGTGCAATGATGTCGAGGTTCCGATCAGCTGAGTTGGTGACGTGGGCAAACAGGTCCTGCCCGGCTCAAAATTGGTCGTCAATGCCTGACCAGTTGCATGATTGCGTGCATCGTTGATGTGCAAGCGACGAATGTCGTCGACCTACAGGTAATGCCACCTGAAACAGGACATACAGGATTCAAACGGGGTGCGGCTCTCTGCCGCCTCCGAACCGGCAACTGCCAGAGCGGTCGGCGACAGCAGTTTTCACGTTCGCTTTAGTTGGCCGTTTTAGTCGGCCGTGGTGTCCTGATGTGCCTTGTGCACATATTTGCAATCGCAATAGGGGCATTCGACCCAACCGTCGCCCTCGGGGATTTGCAGATAGACACGGGGGTGTCCCAACGCGCCTTCGCCACCGTCGCAGGCGACGCGATAGCTTTCGACGATCTTGGTTTCCGGCGCATGGGTGGTCATCGCTGGCAGTCCTTCTGATAATACGTTAGGCGCTTTTATGAGGCAGGACAAAACCGGGAGCAAGAGCCGCGATGACACAGGACGCAATCCACCTCCAGGCGCTGCGCAAAACCTACATCGGAAAACGTGGCCAGCCCGAAAAACACGCGCTCAAAGGCGTGGACCTGCATGTGCCACGGGGATCGGTCTTTGGCCTGCTGGGACCGAATGGAGCAGGCAAATCGACGCTGATCAACATCCTGGCCGGTCTGGTGCTGAAAACGTCGGGCAAGGTGACAATCTGGGGATTTGACCAGGACGCCAATCCACGCCAGTCCCGCGCTGCCATCGGGGTAATGCCTCAGGAATTGAACCTGGATCCCTTTTTCTCCCCCCGCGGTGCGCTCGAGGTTCAGGCGGGCCTGTACGGCGTACCCAAAACCGAACGCCGCAGCGACGAGATCCTCGATATGGTGGGGCTGAGCGACAAGGCCAACGCCTATGCCCGTACCCTGTCGGGCGGAATGCGCCGACGGCTTTTGCTGGGCAAGGCGCTGGTGCATCATCCGCATATCCTGGTGCTGGACGAACCCACTGCTGGCGTCGATATCGAATTGCGCCAGATGCTTTGGGAAAACATCCGCAAGCTGAATGATCAGGGCATGACCATCATCTTGACAACCCACTATCTCGAAGAAGCCGAAGAGATGTGCGACGAGATCGCGATCATCAACCAAGGCTCTGTTGTGGCGCGCGATACCAAGAACAACCTGCTCGGACGTCTGGATGCCAAAACCATGGTGGTGCATCCGGACAGCCCGGTGACGGTTTTGCCGCAGGCACCGGGAATCGAAGCAGAATTGCGCAGCGATGGTGCCCTCTTGCTGCGCTACCAAAGCCGTGTCACCCGCGCCGAACAGGTTCTGGCGGCGATTCATGGCGCGGGGATCACCATACGAGATGTCAAAACCGAAGAAGCGGACCTACAGGATGTTTTTCTGGCTCTGACCGCCTCGACTTGATTCACATAGTCGACTGGCTGGGTGCCACTGCTGCTTCTTTCTGGTCCTAAATACCTCCGCCGGAGGCGCCCGTCGGATCCATTCGCGGGGTGAGCTGGTTGATGTTGTCACGATCTACCCGCGCCTGGTAACAATTGTTGCGCGACGATCGGATGTGCACGTAGGACACGTCGCTGCGGGCCAACAGCTGGTCCGAATATGCCATAATTCGGTGGGCTGCCACCACTGCTCCGGTGCCATAGATAATGCGGTCCGTGGCATCGTAGCCTTTGACCAGATAATCAGGGGACGACCGGAGGATCTCGGGGATGGCATCCTCCTCAAACCTGTCGCAGGCCTTGGCACACAAAAAGATTGGGCCGCTCTCCGCGTAGGGGTGGAGAGTGGGAAAGGGGCGGTGCGACAGGATCAACATGGGATCCCCGTCAGGGATATGAGCCAGACAGTGGCGGCATGGGTTGCCTGGTCCGGTTGAGATGGCCTGTTCCGGAGCTTGCCCATTGGCGTCGGTGCCTCCGGCCTGCAGAGCGCGGACAATGTGGGTGGGCATGGCGGTAATTCTGGGCATGAGGTCTTCTCCTTGTTTCCCTCAGCATCGCGAGCGTAGGGCCCGTACGCGACCCGAAACCTGCGCAAACGCCATGTAATCTCCAGCAAGGACTCGCGATTAGAACAAAAGGGGAATATCCTACTGTCTATCATGTTTGTCGAATTCGCGAATCTCTCCAACTTCACCTTCCTTACCGGGGCGTCGCACCCCGAAGAATACGTCCAGCGCGCGTTGATCCTGGGGCTTCCGGCGCTGGCAATTGCGGATGAAAATTCGGTCGGGGGGATTGTGCGCGCTCATCTTGAGGCACGCGATATTGCCCGCCGGGTGCAGGAGCGTCAGGCGTGGGATTGTGACAACTCTCCGATTGGCCCCCCGCGACCGGATGATTGCCCCATCTCGGTGTCGTTCCCGATCTATGATGTGCCCCGTTTGATCCCGGCCGCGCGGCTGGTGTTCACCGATGCCCCCTGTGTGATTGCCTTGCCGCAGAACCGGCGGGGTTGGGGCAATCTGTGTCGACTGCTGTCGGTTGGGCGGTTGCGGACGGACAAGGGCAGTTGTGATCTCCAGCTGTCCGACCTGATGGGTTTTTCGGATGGGCTCCACTTGTTGGCCTGGCCACAGGCGGATCCGGGGCCGGGCGGCGCGGGCGGATGGCAGCCACAGGTGCAACAGCTGACGCGCCGCTTTAGCGGGCGGATGCATTTGCTGATGACACCTGTCTATGATGGCAATGATACACCCCGGTTTGCCCGTCTCACGGAACAGGCCGTAACGCTTGGCATCCCGACCCTGGCCAGCGCCGCGCCGCGCATGCATCACGGCGGGCGTCGACGACTGGCCGATGTGCTCAGCGCCATCCGTTTGCGATGCAAGGTCGAAGCCCTGGGTCGGGCCGCACTGGCCAATGGCGAACAGCGGATGCGATCCCGGGCGGAAATGACCCGTATCTTTGCCGGGTTCAAAGAGGCGGTGGACCGGGCCGGTGCATTGGCGGACAGCCTGACGTTTTCGCTGGACGAGCTGCGTTATGACTACCCGTCCGAGACCGAGGATGGTGTTTCTCCGACACGGCACCTGCGTCGCTTGGCCGAAAAAGGGCTCAGGTGGCGCTATCCGGATGGGGCATCGGACAAGGTGCGCGCAATGCTGGAGCACGAGCTGACCTTGATCGGCAAGCTACGTTACGAACCTTATTTTCTAACCGTGCATGACATCGTGCAGTTTGCCCGAAGCCGGGACATCCTGTGTCAGGGGCGCGGGTCGGCGGCCAATTCGGTGGTGTGCTATTGTCTCGGTGTGACCTCGGTCAGCCCGGAAATGGGCACCATGGTGTTTGAACGCTTTGTGTCCGAGGCGCGCGATGAGCCGCCGGATATTGATGTGGATTTCGAACATGAACGCCGCGAAGAGGTGATCCAGCACATCTATGAACGCTATGGCCGTGAACGGGCGGGGCTGTGCGCCACGGTGATCCACTATCGCGGCAAACGCGCCATTCGCGAGGTGGGTCGCGCCATGGGGCTGACCGAAGATACGATTTCGGCGATCAGCTCGCAGCTATGGGGGTTCTTCAGTGCCGATGGTGTCGAGGCGCAGCGTATGCGCGAGATCGGCCTGGACCCGACCGACCGCCGCCTGTGCCAGACCATGGATCTGGTGCGCCAGATCATCGGCTTTCCCCGACATCTGTCCCAGCATGTGGGGGGCTTCATCATCACAGATGGGCGGCTGGACGAACTGGTGCCCATTGAAAACGCCACAATGGAGGGACGCACGGTAATCTGCTGGGACAAGGACGACATCGACGCGCTGGGCATTCTCAAGGTCGATGTCCTGTCCCTGGGCATGTTGACCTGCATCCGCAAGGCGTTTGATCTGATCGAGCAGCATCACCGACAGCGCCACTCGCTGGCCACGCTGCCGCAGGAAGATCTGCGGGTCTATGACATGCTGTGCGAGGCCGACAGCATCGGGGTGTTCCAAGTGGAATCCCGGGCCCAGATGAACTTTCTGCCCCGTATGCGACCGCGCAATTTCTATGATCTGGTGATCGAAGTGGCGATCATCCGTCCCGGCCCTATTCAGGGTGATATGGTGCATCCCTATATCAGGCGCCGCAATGGTGAGGAGGAGGTGTCCTTTCCCTCGGACGCATTGGGGCAGGTCCTGGGGAAAACGCTTGGGGTGCCCCTGTTTCAGGAGCAGGCGATGCAGATTGCCATGGTGGGGGCCGGGTTCACGCCGGAGCAGGCGGACCGGTTGCGCCGGTCACTGGCGACCTTCAAGAAACACGGCAGTGTCAGCGAATTCCGCGCGCTGTTTTTGCGCGGAATGAAACGTAATGGCTATGATGATGATTTCGCCGAGCGGTGTTTCTCCCAGATCGAGGGGTTTGGGTCGTATGGCTTTCCCGAAAGCCACGCGGCGTCATTTGCGCTGTTGGTGTATGCCAGCGCCTGGATCAAATGCCATTATCCGGGGATCTTTGCCTGTGCGCTGCTGAACTCGCAACCGATGGGATTCTATGCCCCGGCCCAGATCGTGCGGGATGCGCGCGAACATGGGGTCGTGGTGCGTCCGATTTGCGTCAATGCCAGCTTTTGGGACAATGTGATGGAGCCGGATGGGCGCGGTGGTTTGGCGCTGCGGTTGGGGTTTCGCCAGATCAAGGGATTGGCCGAAGAGGATGCTGCCTGGCTCACCGCAGCGCGCGGCAATGGCTATCATGAACTCGAAGATGTCTGGCGCAAGGCCGGCTTGGGGCCGAAAATCCTGGAGCGACTGGCCGAAGCGGACGCTTTTGCCAGCCTGAACATGACCCGGCGCGAGGCCCTGTGGGCGGCCAAGGCGATTGCCTCGGCCAAGCCATTGCCGCTGTTTGCCCAAACTCTGGAAGGCGAGGCCATCGACGAACCTGCCGCCCACCTGCCGCGCATGACATTGGGGGAACAGGTGGTCGAAGATTATGTCGCTACCCGGCTCAGCCTCAAGGCACACCCAATGGCCTTGCTCAGAGCGCGGCTGACACCTGGAATGAACAGGGCACCGCAGGGTGCCGCAACGGTACAAGAAGATCCTTGATCACAGACTTTGTCTGGGTTGAACTTGGTGCGTTTTGTTCTCTTGGGGGCGCAGGACAATGACCCCACCACCGACAAGCGAACACAGGAACGAAGCGTTTCCAGCATGCGTTGGCAGCAGCAGACGCAGGTGAGGACGGAACCAGTTCTGATCCCTCGGCCCCGTCAGAGACCCACGACAACTAATTTGCAAAGGCAGGGCACCTTGCTGCATTTGGAGCAGCTGTCTTTGGTGTAACTTCCGGGAAATGTGGGAATTGATCGCTTTTTGATGACAAGTCGCCACTGGTTGCGCTAAAGGCGGTTCACCCTTGTGCAGGCAAAAGATAGAAGGCTGCAAATTCGATTGCCCGGAGAGTTTGAATGCCTACGCCCAAGCCCGTTGTCCTGTGTATCCTTGATGGTTGGGGATTGTCCGAGGATACGGCGGCCAACGCCCCTTATCTGGCGCAGACCCCCACATTCGACAGCCTGATGCGGAACAGCCCGAATGCGACGCTGATCACCTATGGGCCGGACGTGGGGCTTCCCAGTGGGCAGATGGGGAATTCAGAGGTCGGCCACACCAATATCGGTGCTGGTCGTGTGGTGGCAATGGATCTGGGTCAGATTGACCTGGCGATCGAAGATGGGACGTTTTTCGAGAACGCAGCGCTGGGGGCATTCATCGCCAAGATGCGCGACACCGGGGGCACCGCGCATCTGATGGGGATGGTATCGGATGGCGGAGTGCATGGCCATATGAGCCATATCCTGGCGGCAATCCGGGCCATAGCGGGTGCAGGTGTTCCGGTGGTGCTGCACGCGATTACCGACGGGCGTGATGTTGCTCCGAAATCGGCCTACGGTTACTTTCGCACACTCGAAGGGCAACTGCCCGAAGGGGCATGTATCGGCACCGTGACGGGACGCTATTTCGCAATGGATCGCGACAACCGGTGGGAGCGAGTCGGCGAAGCCTATGAGGCGATGATCAACGGTCAGGGCAAATCCGCCGAGAATGCGCATGCTGCGATCACCCAGGCCTATAACCGGTCTGAAACCGATGAATTCATCAGCGCCACGGTGATTGGTGACTATGCCGGGGTGCAGGATGATGATGGCGTGTTCTGCCTGAATTTCCGTGCCGATCGTGCGCGCGAGATCCTGGCCGCCATTGGCCAGCCCGGTTTCAGCGGCTTTGATACCGGCAAGCGGCCACATTTGGCCGGGTTCTTGGGGATGGTCGAATATTCGGATCAGCATAACACGTATATGACGACGGTTTTTCCATCGCGCGAGATCGTCAATACGTTGGGTGAATGGGTGGCCAAACAGGGGCTGCGCCAGTTCCGGCTGGCTGAGACCGAAAAATATCCCCATGTGACGTTCTTTCTGAATGGCGGTGAGGAAGATCCGGCAGAGGGCGAAGACCGCTTCATGCCAAAATCGCCCAAAGTGGCGACCTATGATCTGCAGCCTGAAATGTCCTCCTGCGAAGTGACGGACAAATTCGTCGAAGCGATCGAGGAAGGTTATGATCTGATTGTCACCAATTACGCGAACCCCGATATGGTCGGTCATACCGGCGATCTCAAAGCCGCGATCCAGGCCTGCGAAGCCGTGGATCAGGGGCTGGAGCGGGTGATCGCCGCGTTGGAACAGGTCGGCGGGGCGATGATTGTCACCGCAGATCACGGCAATTGTGAAACCATGGTGGACCCGGTGACCGGAGGGCCCCATACTGCGCACACATTGAACCCGGTACCCGTGGTTCTGGTGGGGGGACCCGAAGGAGCCAAGCTGCGTCACGGACGATTGGCCGATCTGGCACCAACCCTGCTGGAATTGATGGATCTGCCGATGCCGAATGAAATGACGGGGAAGAGTCTGATCGCATGATGTTGCGCGCTGCCTTATTGGGTCTGGTCCTGGCTGGACCCGCTTTGGCGCAGGACAATCCGGCGACAGCCGCGCGTAATGCGTCGGCCCAACTCGAAGAGGCGACGCTGCAATTGCAGGGGGCGCAAACCGCGCGGGATCGGGTCAAGGCGCTAACAGAAACCGTGCGGGCATTCGAGGCCGGTCTGGGGGCCATGCGCGACGGGCTGCGCCGGGCCGCGCGGCGCGAAGGAGAGTTGACTCAGGCGCTCAAGGCCCGCGAGGGCGAAGTGGCCGAGTTGCTGGGGGTATTGCAGACCATTGAGACTTCGGCACCGCCAGTTCTGATGCTGCACCCCTCGGGACCGCTGGGGTCGGCCCGATCCGCCATGATCCTGGCCGAGGTCACGCCGGGGTTGAATGCACGCGCGCGGGTGCTGCGCAATGACTTGCAAGAAGTGCAGACCCTGCGCCTACTTCAGCAGAATGCTGCGCAAACACTGGAAACCGGTTTGGCTGGTGTGCAACAGGCCCGCTCGGATCTGTCCAAGGCCATTGCCGACCGCACCGACCTGCCGCGACGGTTCACTCACGATCCGGTGCGCACGGCGATTCTGATTTCGTCAACCGAAACATTGGACGGATTCGCCAGCGGCCTTTCAGAGATTTCCGACGGAGAGATCGCCGAAAGCAACGCCAGCGTTATGTCGCAAAAGGGCAGTTTGCCCTTGCCCGTCCAAGGCGTGGTTTTGCGCAGGTTCGGTCAGGCCGACGCCGCCGGGGTCAAACGGGATGGCGTCGTGGTTGCCGCACGCCCGCGGGCGCTGGTCAGCAGCCCTACGGCTGCAACCATCCGGTATCGCGGCCCTTTGCTGGATCTTGGCAATGTAATGATTCTGGAACCTCAGTCCGATACGCTATTTGTTCTTTCAGGGTTGTCCGAGGTCTATGGCGAACCCGGTCAGGTTATTCCGGCGGGGACACCGATTGGCCTGATGGGCGGACAAATTCCGGAAATCGGCGCAATTCTGTCACTAAGCGGTGAAGCCTCTGGTACTGACCGCTCAGAAACGCTCTATATAGAGGTCAGAGAGGGCAATCGCCCTGTGGACCCGGAAACGTGGTTCCGTACCAAAAACAATGGATAGGCGAGTATGAAGAAATTCGTGATGGCTGCTTTGGGCGGCACGCTGGCAGGGGTGATTGCCTCGACACAGGTGGCAGGCCCATTGCTGGCGCAAGAGAATGCGCGCAATTCCACCGTATATGAACAACTGGATCTGTTTGGCGACATCTTTGAACGGATCCGCGTTCAATATGTCGAAGAAGTCGACGAATCCGAGCTGATCGAAGCAGCCATTGGCGGCATGCTGGCATCGCTCGACCCGCATTCCAGCTATTTGTCGCCTGATGACGCCGCACAGATGCGGGTGCAAACGCGTGGCGAGTTCGGTGGTCTGGGGATCGAAGTCACCCAGGAAGAAGGTTTTGTCAAAGTGGTGTCACCGATTGATGGCACCCCAGCAGATGAAGCCGGGATAGAAGCCGGCGACTTTATCACCCATGTGGACAGCGAAAGCGTTCTGGGCCTGTCTCTGGACGAAGCCGTGGACCTGATGCGCGGGCCGGTTGGGTCGGAAATCGTGATCACCGTGGTGCGCGAAGGGGAAGACGAACCCTTTGATGTGTCGATCATCCGCGACACGATCAAGCTGACCGCTGTGCGGGCCCGGACAGAAGGCAAGACAGCAGTTGTACGTGTGACCACCTTTAACGATCAGACCTATCCCAACCTGCAAAGCGGGCTGGAAGAACAGATCGAAGAGGCCGGGGGCATTGAAAACCTGAACGGCATTGTTCTGGATCTGCGCAACAACCCCGGCGGCCTGCTGACCCAGGCAATCAAGGTGTCCGATGGTTTCCTGAACAGCGGCGAAATCGTTTCGACCCGGGGTCGCAACCCCGAAGATGGTGAACGGTTCAATGCGACCGATGGCGATTTGGCCCAGGGACTGCCAATGGTGGTTCTGATCAACGGTGGGTCGGCTTCGGCGTCGGAAATCGTTGCTGGTGCCTTGCAGGATCACCGCCGGGCTATCGTGGTCGGTACCAAAAGCTTTGGCAAAGGATCGGTCCAGACAGTCATGCCGCTGCGTGGCGATGGTGCCATGCGTCTGACCACAGCGCGCTATTACACCCCGTCGGGCCGCTCGATCCAGGCATTGGGTGTCAGCCCGGACATCGTGGTCGAACAGCCGCGCCGCGCCGACACCACCGAGGAGGAAGAGGACGCAACGTCGAAGCGCCGTACCCGGTCCGAGGCGGATCTGCGGGGACGTCTGAACAATGATAGCCTCAGCGAAGATGAAATCCGTCAAATCGAAGAGGATCGGGCCAAGGCCGAAGCCGCCGCCAAGCTGCGCGAGGACGATTACCAGCTTGCCTATGCGATCGACATCCTCAAGGGCCTGTCTGCGTTGGGCCCCAAAGAGTAATTTACACCTGAGTGTTTGAATTGGGGCCATGCATATTCATATGCGTGGCCCTTTTTCATGTACGCCTGAAGCGGAAATTTAACAGTGCTGCCCGATTTTCGACGCCAAGAGGAAATGGCTTGGGGTATGAGGGGGCATGTTGTTTGACTTGCCTGATCCCCAAACCCTGTATTCAGCTCTGGTTGCCCGTGATCCCGCGTATGACGGGGTGGCGTATGTAGGCGTGACCAGTACCGGAATTTTCTGTCGCCTCAGTTGTCCGGCCCGACATCCCAAACCTGAAAACTGCCGGTTCTATGCAACGCCTTCCGAATGTATCGAATCCGGGTTTCGCCCGTGCAAACGCTGTCACCCCCTGGCCCCGATGGCGCAGAAAGACCCCATTGTGGCCCGGTTGCTGGACGCATTGGACAAGAGCCCGGCGTACCGGTGGAGCGAACAGGACATTGTTCGGCTGGGATTGGATCTCTCGACTGTGCGCCGGGTGTTCAAGCGTCACTTTGGCATGACGTTTCTGGACATGGCGCGACACCGCCGCCTGCGCGAAGGGTTCACGACGTTGGGAGAAGGGGGGCGGGTGGTCGACGCCCAGGTGACGGCCGGGTTTGAATCTCCCAGCGCTTTTCGGGCGGCGTTTGCGCGTCTGCTGGGGCGGGCACCGTCGGCCTTCAGCGCCACCGCACTGCTTAAGGCGGACTGGATCGAGACTCCTTTGGGGGCGATGATCGGCGTCAGTTGCACCCACAGGTTGCATCTTTTGGAATTTATTGACCGCAAAGCTTTGCCGCGTGAGCTGAGCAAACTGGAAAAGGCTGTGCCTGGTGGAGTCGGTTTGGGACGATTGGGTCCCACTGATCAGATTGCGTCAGAGCTGGCCTCCTATTTCAGCGGAAACGCTGCACGTTTTGTGACACCGGTGCAGTTGCACGGCACGGCGTTCGAACGCGAAGTCTGGCGGGCCCTGATGCAGATTCCGGCCGGTGAGACCCGCAGCTATTCGCAACTGGCCCATGACATCGGCCGCCCCACCGCGACACGTGCCGTGGCGCGGGCCAATGGGGTCAATCAACTGGCCATCATCGTGCCCTGTCACCGTGTGTTGGGTGCAGACGGGGCATTGACCGGCTATGGCGGCGGGGTATGGCGCAAACAGCGTATGATCGAAATCGAGTCCGGCTTTGCTGCTGCGCGACGGTCGTGACCGGGAACTTACATGGTTTCCAGGCAATGACGGCGGAACGCGCGTTTCAGCATGTCCAATTCGGCGCGCAGAAGCGATATTTCGGCCAACAGATCATCCGCTGCCGGATCGCCGCCGATCAGGTTGAAGGTGCCCAGCTTGGTATCGGTATCTGTGTCAAAGATCAGAAAGGTCTGAACCCCATCGGCGATTGCCTCGGAGGGGATCGTGATCGTCAGTTTCCAGGTTTTGCCAGTTTCCCCGTCTTCCAGCGTGACCGTTTCCACAGGACGGTCCAGGCAGGTTACCCGAACGCTTGGCTTGACGCCGGTGTCCTGGGTCCCTTCCAGGCGACCTTCCCATTTCCCGTTGCGAAAGCGGATTTTGGTCAGTGTCAGGTCAGTCATTTCAAAATCCTCAGATAGCGGCGCGGCGGTGGCGGGCAAAGGTCAAGTCACGCAGGACCACCTGGTTCATATCGGGAGCTTCAAAGATCAGGTCCAACCATATCTTGTCGATTCTCTTTTCATTCAGCCGGGAATAGGCGAGGTCGAATTCGACCATAACGTCCTTTTCGTTCAGCGGCAGTTCGCGCACCAACTGTTCGGTATTGGGACCATGTTTGATGTTCAACCGGGCAAAGATTTCCAATGGTTTTTCGGTCTCGATGATCGTGTCGATGCGAAACAGATGCGCGCGGGTCATACCGCGTGTGGCATCGTCCGGGACATCAATCACCAATGACAGAAACGATCCATCGAATTTGAAAACATCCATCCGCAGCCCGTAGGCCGCCAGGTCTTCTTCGCGGGTGTTGCGCAACTGGCGCAGGGTCAGCTCCGAGAATTCGCAATCGTGAAATAGGGTGACTTCGCCGCCGAGGCTGGATTTGGTCGGTGCCGACGACAAACCCGGTGTCGGCAGTGGTCCGCGCCACAACTCAGGTCGCCATGACCAATCGGTGCCATGTGGTTTCGAGAAATACGAGGTGCCGATCATCGGAAGCGCCAGCCGCCCTTCGGCAACATGTAGCAACCGATCCAGCTGTGTCCGAAGTGCCCGGGCATGGTTGCGCTGCGTCCGGAGCATAGCCAGGTCAGTCACATTGGAATTCTTCGCAGCATTGCGCCATCGCTTCAGCGCGCGCTGATGAAACAACAGATCCAGAATCTTGCCCATATCATCCCCGAGTTATCCGCTGGCCCGCCATTCGGTGTGGTCGAAGCAAACTGTTTTATACAGTGACTAAGTGACCAAAGGCTTTCAGTCAAACAACGCGACGATCTTTCCGCCCGTTGCAGCGCGATTGCCAGCGGAATGTGGCCGCAGCAAAGGGCGCAGGCCGGAGGCCTTTTTTGAGCCCCGCAATGCAGGCGGAACCGGCTGTGTGGGAAGTTGGCTGGAGGCGCGGGTCTCGCGGGTCAATTCGGTCAACAGGCGGGCTCCGCGTGATGCCTGGGGCGAGCTGCCTTCGGGAGCATAAAGCGCCAGTGCCACCAAATGTCCATTCACCGAAAAGGCCGCGCGCCAATGTTGCGGGCTGGCTCCATCAATGCCGGGTTCGGCGCTGCGCAATCGGATCATCGGTGGATCGCTGTCCGGTCGACGGTCCAGGATATCTTCGGTGGTGGCCAGTCGCTCCAGATCAGCAAGCGTGGGTTGACTGGCGTCCGGCCGTCGCCCGACCATGACCGAAATCAGAGCGGGTTCGCGGGAGGCAAAAAAGCCATTGGCACCCACCATATCGCAGCGTGCAATCAAGACAAAGTCGTCTTCGCTGGAAAACTGGATGGTATCCGCGGCAATGCAATACCCTCGTGGTGCCGAGATGACGACGCGTCCTTTGGCCAGGCTGGCTTGGCGTAATTCACTATTGGATACTGATCTGGAATGGAGCCGGTCCGAGACAAAGGAACGTTTGGCCGGAGCCGAACACGCGGCAAGTGTGGCGATGAACGCAAGCCCACACAAAGTTTTGATGACGGAACCGGTATTCAAACCCTGTGCCTTTGCTATGGAACGTGGAACCAGACCAGAAGGCCATTCGGGATAAATCAACCTCCAAAGACTTAACCGTGGTGCGTTAACCACACAAGAGTGTTGAGGAAATCTGAATATGACAACCTTGTAAAACACCGGCCCAATGCTTACCGTCTTAGGGTTCCGACGGCACCGGTCAACAGGCGCATATTCGGGATGTTAATCTGCAAATCAGGCAAGGATCGGGTATGGAACCCACCCTGTTTTCATTCATTTGGAAATACTCGAAACGGCAACAGCTGGTATTGCTGGGGCTGACGATTCTCACGTTTCCCTTTATTTATGCGACGCTGGAATTACCCAAACGTATTATCAACGATGCTATCGGGATGCAGGCGGCATCCTATGATGTGCTCGGATTTGAATTGGGTCAGACACAGTATCTGATGTTGCTGTGTGTGGCATTTCTGGGTGCCGTGCTGGCAGCCGGGATGCTCAAGATGCGGCTGAACACCATGAAAGGTGTTCTGGCCGAACGGATGTTGCGGCGGCTGCGGTATTCGCTGATCGCCCGCATGATGCGGTTTCCCAAACCCTATTTTCAGAAAACGTCGCAGGGCGAACTGGTATCGATGATCACCTCCGAAGCCGAACCCATGGGGGGGTTGATGGGGGATGCCGTGGCCCAGCCCGTGTTCCAGGCCGGACAGATGCTGACCATTGTGACGTTTCTGTTCATGCAAAGTGTCTGGTTCGGATTGGCATCGGTGATGCTGATCCCTCTGCAGGCCTGGGTGATCCCGCGCCTGCAGCGCCAGATCAATCTTTTGAACAAGGAACGCATTCAGGAAGTCCGTCATCTGGCTTCGGAAATCGGCGAAAGCGCTGCAGGCATCAGCGATTTGCGTTCGAACGGCGGATGGCGGTTTCGGCTGGCGTTGATCTCGGATCGGTTGGGGCGGCTGTTCGACATCCGGTTCAAGATTTACCGCAAGAAGTTCTTTATGAAGTTCTTGAACAACTTGATCACTCAGCTGACACCGTTTCTGTTTTATTCGGTCGGTGGTTATCTGGTGATCAAGGGTGAGATCACCGTGGGGGCGTTGGTCGCGGCGTTAGGGGCTTACAAGGATCTTAGCGCCCCTTGGAAGGAATTGCTGACTTTCTACAATCAAATCCAGGACATGTCGTTGCGCTGGACGGTTGTGACGGAACGGTTCGCCCCCCGCAACATGGTGCCTGAAAAGCTGTTCCAGGGGGAGCCGGACAGTATTCCGCATCTGACGGGGTCCGTGGTGCTGGACGATGTGACCGTGCGGGATGCAGACGGGAATACCATCCTCGAAGACATCTCGTTGAAGATTCCGCCGGGGGCGAGGGTGGCCATCAAAAGCCCTGTGCCGGCTGAACGGGCAGCCTTTGCGCAGTTGTTGACCCGTGAGGTCGTCCCGTCACACGGGACGGTTACCCTCTCCGGGCACAAGTTGAACGATCTGCATCAGGCAGTGATTGCCGCGCGTGTTGGATATGCGCATTCGCGCCCTTATCTGTTTGACGGCACGTTGGGCGATAACCTGATGATGTCGCTCAAGACACACCCGCACACCGGATTGCCTCTAACACGCGAAGAAGAACGCAGGCTGAACGAAGCAAAACGATCCGGGAACAGCGAATATCTGCTGGATTCGGATTGGATCAACCCGGATCTGGCCGAACTCAGCGACCGAGAATCCATTTGTGATTGGTGGTTCCAACTGGTTCAGGCGATGGGCATTGATGAACAGCATTTCCGCCGCACTCTTTTGTCACGTCTTGATGAGGCCAAGCATCGGGATCTGGTTCGTGAAATCATTGCCCTGCGGCCAGTGGTGCATGAAAAACTGAAACAGGCCGGGCTGGATGATTTGGTGTTTCGCTTTGATCCTGAACAGTTCAACCCCGCTGTTCCATTGGGCGGCAACCTGCTGTTTGCTTCACCCACGCGTGAGATTTCCCAGGAAGCATTGGCGATGGAGACCGGCTTTTACGAGCTGATGCAAGAACTGGGTATGGCGCGCGAAGGTATGGAAATTTCGTTGGGCGTGATGGAAACCCTGCAGCATACCTTTGGCCAGGAAGACACCGACCACCCGTTGTTTCGCCGGCTGGGGCTGGAACCTGAAATGTATCGGCGGCTCAGCGATATCGTGAACCGTCGCAAGGAAGTCGGCGAAAGCAAGCTGAGCCGGGATGATCGCGCTTTGTTGATGACGGTCCCCTTCCTGTTGACGGCTGAACAGATCGGTGCTGCTTTCCCGGAAGAATACAAACAGAAGATTTTGGATATCCGTGCCAGCAGCGGGCCGCGTATTCTGGCGTCCACCGGGGACATGTTCCGCCGGGTCGCACCTGATACCTATGTGCCGCGGCTGACGGTTCTAGAAAACCTGCTGTACGGTCGGATTTCGTTGCGGGCAGGTGCACGGGCGCAGATGATAGAAGACATCGCCGCCGAAGTCCTGAACGCGCATGGGCTGCGCCAGCCGATTGCTGCCGTTCTGTTTGACCTCAAGACCGGCTTGGGTGGCTCCAACCTGCCCACAGTGTTCCAGGAACGCGCGGCGTTTTCGCGGGCGGGAATCAAACGCCCGGACATACTGGTCATGGATACGGTTCTGGCCAGTCATGACGCCGAAAGCCGCCTGCAGACCCGTCACCAGCTGCGTGAGTTGCTGCCACGTTCGATCATGATCTTTCTCGAAGAGCAATTCGCTCATCCCGAAAGATATGATCTGTTCGTGGAAATCAAGAACGGTCGGGTGGACGGTGTGAAGCGAACGCAACAGGCGATGGGTGCGGATACTGCAACTGCGGATCTTCAACGCAAGATCGCGGCGATCACGTCGAACGATCTGTTTGCCCGTCTCGATGAGCGCAACCAAAGACTGCTCGCTTTTTCGGGGCAGTGGGTTAACGTTTCAGCCGGGCACCGGTTGTTCAGAGCAAATGAAGTTGCCGATTCTGCCTATTTGTGTGTTTCGGGCGCTGCGGAATTGCGGTGGCCGGGGAGCAGACCTGACGACCCTGCATTGACCGTCATTGAACCCGGGCGTCTGATTGGAGATTTGACGATCCTGACAGGTGGGGTCCGGCGCATGGATCTGACGTCCACTACAGAAAGTTGCTTCTTGCGTTTGGGGGCCGAAGAATTCAGGGCGGTCATCGAAAACGATGCCAATGTTGCAGTGGCCATGTTGGAGACCGTGGCAGGCCATCTGGAAACAGTTGGCCGCGCGTTGGAGTCGATGGATATTGATTTGGCGAGCGTGATCCGCAAAGGGTGGGACATCAAGACCGAAGATGCCCAAGACAGTGTGAGTGGACAGGATGTCGGGACCTAGCGCGTATCAGCCACAGGAAGCACGGATTGCCGCTTTGCGGGGGCGGGCGGAACTGTGGCGGACCGGAGTAACGTTGGCTGTCATTGCGGTGACGACCGTTGGTCTTAGTCTGGCTTTCAGCGCTGTGATCAAACAGCTGACGCCACCGCAATGGAGTTCGGATCTGGCGCTGGGCGCAACACCCGGAGCGTTGCTGGTGTTATTGGGTAGTTTTGGGTTCAGCATCATTGGCGTGCACCTGGGCGTTCGTCTGGTACAACACCGATCCGTGTTTGATCTGATTGGTCCAATGGGGGTGTTCTGGCGGCAATTTGGTCGGGTTTTGCTGTACCTTTTGGCCCTGACATTTGTCCTGGGCATGTTGCCGCCCTATTCGGTCGGCGAACCGCTGGTTCCCAATCTGCCGATTGATCGGTGGTTGGCGCTTCTGCCTTTGTCGCTTGCGGCCTTGTTGATCCAGACCGGTGCCGAAGAAATCTTGTTTCGCGGTTTCGCCCAGCAATCACTTGCGGCGCGGTTCCGCTCGAAATGGGTGTTCCTGCTGGCCCCGTCTCTTCTGTTTGCCTTGGGGCACTACATTCCGGCGCAGGCGGGCGACAATGCCCTTTTGGTGGCTGTTTGGGCCGGTGTTTTTGGGTTGGTTGCTGCGGATTTGACCGCCCGCTCTGGAACCCTGGGACCGGCCATCGCCATGCATTTCTTCAATAATACCACAGCTGTTCTGATCGTCTCTACCCCAGGAGAGCTGAGCGGCCTGTCGCTTTATCTGTTTCCATATGAACTCACGGACACCCAGGCCGTGCGTCCCTGGCTGATCGTCGACCTTGCAATTATCGGTGTCAGCTGGCTTGTTGCGCGTCTTGCCATTCGCCGCTGATTGCAATTGTTGTCACAGACGCTTATTTGAGCGCAGAACCGCCCCAGCAGAGGCCCGCCATGAACTGGATCACAAATTACGTTCGCCCCCGGATCAACTCGATCTTTTCGCGTCGCGAAGTCCCCGAAAACCTGTGGCAGAAATGCGATGAATGCGGGACCATGCTGTTCCACCGCGAACTCAGCGACAACCAGAACGTCTGCACCAGTTGTGGCCATCATATGGGCATCACACCGCGTGCCCGGTTTGATGCGCTGTTTGATGGCGGTATCTTCACCGAGGTCGATGTGCCTGAACCCACTGCTGATCCGCTGAAATTCAAGGATCAGAAAAAATATCCTGATCGGATGAAGGCGGCACAGAAATCCACGGGTGAAAAAGAGGCGATGCTGGTTGCCACCGGTGAAATCGGACGCACTCCGATCGTCGCTGCGGCCCAGGACTTTTCCTTCATGGGGGGGTCGATGGGCATGTATGTGGGCAACGCGATTATTGCCGCCGCCGAAAGGGCCGTGGAACTCGGTCGCCCCTTGATCCTGTTTTCGGCTGCAGGTGGCGCGCGCATGCAGGAGGGCATCCTGTCCTTGATGCAGATGCCACGCACCACTGTGGCTATTCAGATGCTCAAGGAAGCAGGCCTGCCTTATATTGTGGTTCTGACCCACCCAACCACCGGCGGGGTGACGGCCTCTTATGCAATGCTGGGGGATGTCCAGATCGCGGAACCCAATGCGTTGATCTGTTTTGCCGGCCCGCGGGTGATTGAACAGACCATCCGGGAAAAGCTGCCCGAAGGGTTCCAGCGCGCTGAATACCTGCTGGATCACGGGATGTTGGATCGGGTAACGCCACGCACGCAAATGCGGGAAGAGCTGATCACCATCACCCGGATGTTGCTGAACCAACCGCCCGCGATCAAGGGCGATTTGCCCGCCCCTGATGAAACCGAAATGGCAATACCGCAGCCATCCAACGAACAGCCCGCCGAGGCCAAACCCGAATGACCACACAGACATCGGATGCCATTCTCGCCCGGATGATGGCGCTGCACCCGAAAATCATTGACCTGACACTGGACCGTGTCTGGCGCCTTCTGGATGCATTGGGGAACCCGCAGAACGATCTGCCTCCTGTGATTCACCTGGCTGGAACCAATGGCAAAGGATCGACCCAGGCGATGATCCGCGCAGGGGTGGAAGGTATGGGCAAATCTGCCCACGCCTATACGTCCCCGCATCTGGCACGGTTTCACGAACGCATCCGGCTGGCGGGCGAACTGATCAGCGAGGACCACCTGACCGAAATTCTGGATGAATGTTATGCCAGCAACGGTGGCATCGACATCACCTATTTCGAAATCACAACCTGCGCGGCTCTGTTGGCTTTTGCCCGAACACCTGCCGATTACACTCTGCTCGAGGTCGGTCTGGGTGGGCGCCTGGATGCAACAAATGTTCTAGACGCGCCCGCGTTGACTGTGATCACCCCCATCTCGATCGATCACGAGCAATTTCTGGGTAATACACTCGCCAAAATCGCGGCAGAGAAGGCCGGGATCATCAAACGCGGTGTCCCTTGCGTGGTCGGTCCCCAACCCGACGAAGCGCTCGCGGTTATCGAAGACGTGGCAACCCGTCTTGGTGCGCCGCTTTTGGTCCACGGACAGGACTGGCATGTCAGCCAGGAACGTGGTCGCCTGATTTATCAGGACGAAACCGGTTTGCTGGATCTGCCGCTTCCTGCCCTTTTGGGCGCGCATCAGATTCAGAACGCCGGAGCGGCAATCGCGGCCCTGCGTCACCTTGGCGCGGACGATGCCGCCTGCGAGGCTGCGATGGTCAACGCCGTCTGGCCTGCCCGAATGCAGCGCCTCAAGACCGGCCCGTTGGTCGATATGGCACCTGAGGCCGAACTCTGGCTGGATGGTGGCCACAACGCCGCCGCAGGCATTGCGCTGGCCGATGTTCTGAGCAACTTGCCTGCACGCCCGACCCATCTGATCTGCGGGATGCTCAATACCAAGGATGTGACCGGCTACATGCGTCCGCTGGCGGCCCATGCGACCAGCCTTACCGCGATCTCGATCCCGGATGAGATCAATACGCTCAGTGCCGAAGAAACCAGCGCCGCCGCAACCGAGGTTGGCTTGCAAACCGCAACGGCTGACAGCACAGCCGACGCGCTTGCCGCCATTCTGATACAGGATCCGCAGGCCCGGGTTCTGATTTGCGGGTCGCTGTATCTGGCCGGGCATATCCTGCGCGAAAACGGCTAACCCCCGGTTTCGCTTCTTTCTGGTCCCAAATACCTCGGGGGTGAGGCCGCAAGGCCGAGGGGGCAGCGCCCCCTCTCTTAGGTGTCGGATTGCCCCCAGTCCTTGTCCTGCATCTCGCGCAGACGCGACGCTGTACGTTCGAATTCAAAGGTGCCCTCGCCTTCGACGTACAGCATCTCGGGCTGCGCCGCCGCGGAACAGATCAGCCGTACACGTGCCTCGTACAGTGCATCAATCAGAGTGACAAAGCGTTTGGCCTCGTTGAAATTGTTCCGGCTCAGGCGCGGGATGTCCTCTAGCACCAGAACCTTTACCTCTTGGGCAATGGACAGGTAATCCCCCGGTCCCAGCATCTTGCCGCACAGATCGTAAAAGCTGGCTCGTCCCACGCCGTTGCGAAAAGCGGGCAGAACGACTTCGCGTCCTTTGACTTCCAGGGTCAGCGGGCTGGCCTCGCCTCCTGACAGATCTGTCCAAACTGCGGAAATCTGCGCTCGGGCGCTGGCGTCGTTGGGCGCGAAATAGACCTGTGAACCCTTTAGGCGGTCCTGTCGATAATCCGTCGGACTGGCCAGTTCATGGATTTCCATCTTGCCCTTGATCAGCTCAATAAACGGCAGGAACAACTGCCGATTCAATCCGTTCTTATACAGATCATCTGGCACCCGGTTGGACGTGGTCACGACAACGACATCCGCTGCAAACAGGGCTTCGAAGAGGCGTCCGACAATCATCGCATCGGTGATATCGGTGATCTGCATTTCGTCAAAAGCCAACAGGCGGACGCTGGACGCGACGTCTGCTGCTACTGGCGCAATGGCATCGTCGACCCCACGTTGACGGGCCTCGTGCATGGCGCTGTGGATCTCCTGCATAAAGGCGTGAAAATGCACCCGGCGTACCGGGATGTCGCCCAGGCTGTCCACAAACAGATCCATCAACATGGACTTGCCGCGGCCAACCCCGCCCCACAGGTACAACCCTTTTGGAGCCGGTGGTGGCGCAGCGCGGCGGAATAAACCGCGTTTGACAGGATCAGCGGTCAACCCGTCGGCAATCCGTTGAAACTGTGGCATGACGTCCTGCTGCACAGGGTCCGGGCGCAGGTCGCCCGCCGCAATTCGTTGTTGATAAAGCGCATTCACATTTGACATGACCCAGCCATACCGCGCGCCACAAATGAAGAAAAGCGCCCGATGTTATCCTGATACGTCGCGTCAGTTCAAATTTCGTTTCCCTGGCCGTCAAAAATTCTGATTTGATCCAATTGCCAGACCCGTTAAGTTGGTTCTTCAGTTTTTCGGAAAGACGCGCGATGGACAAAGGTCACTCCTTATTCACCCCGGTTTTGATTGTGGGGTGTCTGATCATCACGATCAATTTTGCAGTGCGCGCGTCGTTTGGCGTGTTCCAGATCCCTGTTGCGACTGAATTCGGGTGGTTGCGTACCGAATTTTCGATGGCAATTGCCATTCAAAACCTGGCCTGGGGGATCGGCCAGCCGATATTCGGGGCACTGGCAGAAAAGATAGGGGATCGCAAGGCGATCATCCTAGGGGCCTTGACCTATGCAGCGGGCCTTGTGTTGACGGCCGGGTCGACCACCCCGTTCGAGCATCAAATATATGCGTGGTTGGTGGGGTTCGGCATTGCTGGGACCGGGTTCGGGGTCGTGTTGGCCGTTGTCGGACGCGCCAGTTCGGATGAAAATAGGTCGATGTCGCTGGCAATCGTGACGGTGGCCGGATCGGTGGGGCAAATCCTGGGTGCCCCGGCTGCGGAATGGTTGCTGACATTTCTGCCGTGGCAGCAGGTCTTTGTTGTGTTTGCAGGTGCGGTTCTTGCAACCATCCTGTCGCTCCCATTCATGCGGGCCCCGATTGTTGCATCCAAACAGGAACTGCAGGAAAGCATGGGGCAGATCCTGATCAAGGCGTTCAAGGACCCGTCCTATACTTTGATCTTTGTCGGCTTCTTTAGTTGTGGGTATCAGTTGGGTTTTATCACAGCGCATTTCCCGGCCTTTGTCACCGAAATGTGCGGACCGATTCTGCCCGGAGGTATGTTGGACAATGTTGGGGTTTCATCGACCTCTTTGCTGGGAGCGGTGGCGATTTCTCTGATCGGAGCGGCGAATGTCGTGGGGACGCTGGCTGCAGGGTGGGCTGGCAACCGGTTTTCCAAGAAGTACTTGCTGGCGGGTATTTACACAGGCAGGACAATTGCGGCGAGCCTGTTCATTCTGCTCCCGATCACCCCGACGACGGTTGTGCTGTTTTCGGTTGCTATGGGATCGATGTGGTTGGCTACGGTTCCGTTGACGTCTGGATTGGTCGCGCATCTTTACGGGGTTCGCTATATGGGAACGCTGTACGGGATCATCTTCTTCAGCCACCAACTGGGCAGCTTTCTGGGGGTTTGGCTGGGTGGACGGATGTACGACATCTATGGCGATTACACGTTGGTCTGGTGGATCGGCGTTGGCATTGGTGCGTTCAGCGCCATTGTTCACCTTCCGATCCGTGAAAACCGTCCCAAATCCGCGGTTGTTGCCGTCTGAGCAGGCGGTATGACAGCAGGTGGATGTTCAGTTGAGCCCGTCCTGCAATGTTTCGCGCAGCGCACCCAAAACCGCGTCGGTATGTGTATAGACCAGGCCATGCCCAGCGTCGTCGATGACCTCCTGTTTGGCGGATCGACTGACAGTGGTCAGTCGACCCAATGACGACAGGGGGATGGTCGTGTCGTGGCGGGCCCAAACCGCCAACAGCGGCACGCCCGCGCGGTGAATCTTCTGCAGATCCTGGCTCATGTCTTTGGTCAGGATGCCACGCAATGCGGCGAGCACGGCCGGAACATAACCTTGGTACCGCAGTTCGTTCTGCATAAGATCGCTGATATCCGGCACCGAACTGGGCTGGCCGATTTCTGCGCGGGCGGTGCGTCGATGGAGAACGGGAAAACAGGCCAGCATCAACCAGTCTCCAATCAGCGGCACCTTTTGTATGATCTCAGTCAGGCGACCAAAGTCGGTGTTCAGCCCCGCCGAAGCCAATAGGACCAGCTGGCGAACTCTGTTGGGGTAATGGGAAGCAAAGGCGGTCGCGATCGCGCCGCCCATCGAATAGCCGATCAAGGTGAAGTCATCGTCAACATTCTGATCGGCCAACAGCTCTTCGAGTTGATTGACAAAGAAGTCCTGGTTTTGTTCTCCGGTTGGCCGATCCGAGTATCCGCGCCCGTACAGATCATACACCAGAACCCGGTACCCCATCGCAGACAGCCCGCGTGCCAATCCTTGCCAGACAAAGGATGGCGTGGTCAGACCGTGAACGCATACCGCAACCGGCCCTCGGATCGGGCCAATCCACTGGTAATGCGTCAGACCGAGGGACAGGGTTGCAAACTGTCCCGGAGCGGTCTGGCGGATCTGGGGCGACATTCTGGGCCGTCGGCGTTCGATCACGACAGGGATGGCTGCCACAACAATCAGAACACCAAGAACCCAGATCATTGCTGTTCCTTCCACTTCTGCAGGATGTGGTGGCTGGTCATCAGGTCCAGATGCGCCCCGCCACCATTTTTGAAGATCGTGATGTCATCGGCATTATAGCTGGGGAAACGGTCAAGGCCATAAAAGTCGGCCAGAACGTGGTCACGTGAAATCACGCCCTGTTCCAACGGGATCTTGAACTCGCCGATATGATCTAACGTGGTATCCAGACTGTCGGCATAGACCTTGCTGCGCAGTAGCGCGGTGTCGTCGGTTTCCCGCATGTCGGGGCGATAGGCACCGATCATGTTCAGATGTTGTCCGGGGTGCAGCCACTCACCTAAAATCACCGGAGTAGATGACATGGTGGCGGTGACGACGATGTCGGCGGCGCGCACTGCAGCCTCCAGTTGGGGTGCAACCAACGTTCCTGGGCGGCTGTCCACCAAATCCTGTGCCTTGGGCAGGGTCCGGTTCCAAACCCGGATTTGTGCGTTCGGAAAACCGGCCGAAAAGGCGTCTATCAGAGATCCACCCACGGTCCCGGCACCCACGATCAGAATCTCACGGCTTTCCGGGTTGGCCAGTTTCAGGGCCCCCAACAAGCTATCCCCGGCGGTTTTCCATTTGGTTACCAGGTGAAAATCAAGCAGCGCCGACAATGTGCCATTGGCGTCATCAAACAAGGACACCGCACCGTTGATCATGGGTGCTCCTTTGTCGGGATTGCGCGGGAAGATCGTCGCTGATTTTACCGCAATCCCCATGCCGTCGATCCAGGCCGAGCGGCTTAGGAGAGTGTCAGGGTCCCGATACAAAAACGTGTCGTCGATTTCGGCCTTGGGCAGGCTGTGACCGGACACCAGAGCACGCGTGTATTCAACCCAATCGAGCAGCGCATCGCCGTCGTCAAATGTGATGAATGGGGCACTCATGCAGCGTCCTCCGTGCTCAATAGACCTTCTGCCATCAGCCGATCCGCCCAAAGCTGGGGGTGCGTAAATAAATGGGTCTGCCACCCACGCGCGGCTGCGGCGTCGATATTGTCCTGACGGTCATCGGCAAAGATAAGGCGATCCGGCGCGATACCGCAATCCTGTTCGACCATTTCATAGATCACCGGCTCGGGTTTTGCGGTTTTCATATGACCCGAGACATAGGCCCGATCGAATTCTCCGAGGAACGGGTATTCCGCCTTGGCGATGTCCCAGTTTTGAACCCCGATGTTGGACAGAATGAATGTGGGTACATCTTTGGCCCGCAACGCACGCATCAGACGTACAGAATGTGGGAGCGCAGGGGTCGCCAGATCCAGCCAATTGTCATGCCACATTCGAATTTCATTGCGCCAACCCGGGTATTTGTCAGCCCAGTCATAAACGGTGTCTGTGAAATGATGGCCGCGATCCACCAGATCGTTCATGCCATGCAGGTCAACTTCGTCAAACATGGCCCGCCGGCGCGCCTCTCCGATTTCGGCGTCATAGAAGCGTTCCGGTTTCCATTCGATCAGCACATTACCGATATCAAACACGACGGCTTCGACGGGCATGGGCGTGTCCTTTCCAATTTGGTTTTTACAGGAGCGTGTCTTTCACCCGACAGATACAAGCCAGGCTCGCAGGATCAAGCAAAACGCTCGCGATCAAACGGAATTCAACAGATCACGAGCCATGGCAGGGGGCGGGGCTTGCCCCGGACGCTGCCACGCCCAACGGCTGTTATTGTTCCAGGAACAATGACAGCGGGCGGGAGCCCTTGGTCCAGATGATCAACCTGGGCGTTTGGCGGCCCGCAATTCGCGTTCCAGGGCATCCAGAAACCGAGAGCGATCCGCTTTTGAAAACGGTTTGCCGCCGCCACCTGCGCCCAGCGGGTTGGCGGCGCGTAAATCGGCCATCAGATCGCGCATGGCCAGCTGCTGGCCGATATTTGCCTGAGTGAACCTTTCGCCATTGTGACGCAGCACCTGAGCGCCCGCCTCGATGCATCGGGCGGCCAGTGGAATGTCACCAGTCACCACGACGTCACCGGGGCCGCAGCGCTCGGCAATCCACATGTCGGCCACATCGGCACCTTCGGATACGATCACGTTTTCGACCAGCGGGTTTTGCGAAGGTCGCAACCCGCCGTTCGAAACGACGAACATCTTCAGTCCGTGGCGGGTTGCGACCCGCTCGGCCTCCTGTTTGACAGGACAGGCATCCGCATCAATGTACAGCGCCACTATTCTGCGGCCTTGTCAGACTTTTCAGCCTTGGGAGCTGTCCCTTTTTCAGCAACTTTGGCTGCTTTCTTGACCTTGAATTCATCCGGGATCGGCATCCGGTTGAACGCATCCAGGCCGGCGATCTTATAGGCTTCGGCCAGGGTCGGATAGTTGAAGGTGTTCTGGACAAAATAATCCACCGTCCCCTTCAGGTTCATCACCGCCTGGCCAATGTGAATCAGCTCGGTCGCGCCTTCGCCAACGATCTGCACACCCAACACCCGGCGGGTTTTCAGGCTCAGCAGCATTTTCAACATGCCGTGTTCCAGCCCCATGATGTGCCCACGCGATGTTTCGCGGAACCGCGCGACACCGACTTCATAAGGGATGCCGCGTTCGTGCAGTTCCTCTTCGGACATGCCGCAGGTGGACATTTCCGGCACCGAATAGATGCCATAGGGGTACCAGGGGCTTTCCGGCAGCGACGGGGTTTCCAGTGCGTGACAGGCGGCAACACGGCCCTGTTGCAGTGACGTTGACGCCAAAGACGGGTGACCGATCACGTCGCCCGTGGCATAGATGTGCGGCACATTGGTCTGATAGGTTTTGCGATCGACGCTGACCCGGCCCCGGTGATCGGTTTCCACCCCCAGCGATTCGAGGTTGAGCGAGGCAGTTGCGCCCATGCGCCCGGCGGCGAACAGCAACATTTCACCCCGAACGTGACGACCATTGGCCAGGCTGACTTCGACATGGTCACCGGCATCTTCGATCTTTTCAACGGCCGACCCCAACCGCAGGTCAACACCGTTTTCACGGATCTGATGGGTGAAATCCTGAATCAGGGTGCGGTCGATAAAATCCAGGAAACTGTCGCGCGGCTCGATCAGCGACACCCGCACATCCAGCGCCGAGAACATCGTGGCATATTCCACCCCGATCACACCGGCACCAATGACCACCAGAGAGCGTGGAATTTCTTCCATCTCAAGGAATTCGTCCCCATCGACCACGGTCTTGCCGTTGAAGGGGACGTAATCCGGTCGATAGGTCCGGGTGCCCGTGGCGATCAGGAACTTTGATGCGGTCAGACGGGTGGTGTCACCTGCCTCGGTCGCTACCTCGATCTCATGCGGGCCGATGAATTTGGCCAGCCCGTTCAACGTGTCCACATGGTTGCGGTTGAACTGATGTTCCAGAACATCGACCTCATGGTCCAGCGTCATATGCAGCCGCGCCTTTAGGTCCTCGGCTTCGATCTGGTCCTTGACGCGGTACGAGCGCCCGTAAAAGCTGCGTTCCCGCCAGCCTGACAGGTTCAGCACGGTTTCGCGCAGGGTTTTGGACGGGATGGTGCCGGTATGCACCGACACGCCGCCCAGCCGGTCCTTGCGGTCGATGACCAGAACCCGGCGTTTCAGTTTGCCCGCCTGAATGGCGGCGGACCGGCCCGAGGGGCCGGATCCAATGATGATCAGGTCATAGTCGAAGTCACTCATGGCTTAGTCCCGATACAGGGCGTCTGCGTGAAAGCTCACATGCTCTTCCATGAAGGTCGATACAAAGAAATAGCTGTGATCATAACCTGGCTGCATCCGCAGGGTGGCCTGCTGACGGCGTTCCGCGACCGCATGGGCCAAGGCTTCTGGCTTCAACAGGTCGATGAACTGGTCCGAGGTGCCGGTGTCGATCAGAATCGGCCCGTCAAACCCCTTTGCCTTCATCAAAAGCGTGGCGTCATGTTCTGCCCAGGCGCTTTCATCGTCGCCCAGATAGGCGCTCAGCTGTTTGCGGCCCCAATCGCTGGCGGTTGGGTTCGAAATGGGTGCAAACGCTGAAACCGATTTGAACCGGCCGGGCAGGTTCATCGCCAGGGTCAGCGCGCCGTGGCCGCCCATCGAATGGCCGGTGATTCCCTGGCGGTTCAGATCAATGGCAAAGTTTTCACCCAGCAGAGCAGGCAGCTCTTCGGCGACATAGTCCCACATTTGAAAATGCGATGCCCAGGGGGCTTGGGTGGCATTGACATAAAACCCAGCGCCTTGGCCGAGGTCATAGGCGTCATCATTGGCAACCCCTTCGCCGCGCGGCGAGGTGTCAGGAAATACCAGTGCGATGCCCTGTTCAGCGGCCCAGGACTGGGCACCGGCCTTGACCATCGCGTTTTCATGGGTGCAGGTCAGGCCCGACAGATACCACAACACCGGCACCGGGCCGTCCTGGGCTTCTTCGGGCAGAAACAGGCCAAACGTCATGTCACATTTGGTGGCGCTACTGGCGTGCTTGTAAACACCCTGAATGCCCCCAAAGGCCCTGTTCTCTGCAACGGTTTCCATGAATCGACTCCTTGTTTGCTGTCGGCTTATCGCTAACGCCATGGGAGAGGCGCGTCCAGTACAGGCCCGTCCCAGGTCGCGCGGTTTGCGACAAAATACTGTCGATTTGCGCTCAGAAGGTGCCGACCCAGGCGATGACAAGGGGAATGGTCGCTATGCTGGCCACGGTCGAAAACAGGATCGAAGCCGAAACGCGGTGCGGTGCAATTCCATAATGTTGCGCCAGCATATAGACATTGCCTGCCACGGGCAGGGCCGCGGCCGATATGGTGACCGCTGCTGAGTAGGGATCGACGGGCAATAGGACCAGCACACATAGGGCGACCAGCGCCGGATGCAGGATCAATTTGGCGCTGCTGAGCCAAATCGCAATCTGCATCCGTTCTGCAGACTTGCTGGCCAGGGACGCCCCGATGGCGAACAGAGCCCCGGGAGTGGCAGCACCGCCGAGGATGGACAGGAATTCGTCGAAAGGGTCGGGCAATGGAAGCGCAAGAGCGGCCCAGGACAACCCAAGGGTAATGGAAACGATCATGGGATTGCGCAAGAGCCCCATGCCAACCTGGCGCAGAGTTTTCAAGCCAAGCCCCTGTCCGCGGCCCGCATTGATCAGAACGACGATCAGAGAGGAAAAAACCACCAGATCGACCGCAAGAACCAACATAACAACTCCAATCGCCGCCGTGCCGAACAAGGCGGCCAACATTGGCAATCCTAGGAAACCTACGTTGCCTATGGCCGCGCACTGCGATTCAACGGCCGTGGTTGGGATATCCACACCGCGCAGACGCGCAACAAGTGTGGCAACCAGGTAAGTTGCCGCCGTTCCGAGCAGATAGGCAAGCACAAGTCGCCCGTTAAAGATTTCGGCAAAGGACAGGCTGGCAGAAAATCGGAAGATCATCGCGGATAGGGCAAAGTAGAACACAAATTTGGTGAGATAGACCGTGGCGTCTTCGCTGAAAAATCGGCTGCGTCCGGCCCAGTACCCCAGACCGATGATGGCAAAAAACGGCAGGGTTCTCATGAAAATGTCGATCATGGCAGATTGGTAACATGTGTTGACCAAATTGCAATGTCCACTGTTGGGAACGTGGCGACAGGCTGTCTTGGGTGGAACAAAACGTTGCTGTCTTCGTCGCGCTCCCGCCTGTTGTCGCCTTCCTGTCGGAAGTCTCCTCCCGTTGGGCCTGGCACCGCGCAAAGCGCGGTGCCAGGCCCATGTCCAAAAGGAGTGACGGCGGTCTGTTTGGACACGGGAGTTCTTCCGTTCGTGTCCTGTCACGATTTGCCGGTCCGGGTGTTCGATCCCAGGGGTTGATAGGCGCTGTTCTCGCAGCCATGGGCGGGGCGCATTCTGGGACAGCTTCGTCATGGGAACGCCCTAACCACGCAAGCCGCCCGAGTGGGGGCAAAGCGAAACCCTGACCGGCAAAAGCAATGCGCAACATAGCCCCGATATGCACCCGCTGTGGGCGACGTGCTGAGCACGGTATTCGGGGTCAACCCAATGGCCGCTGAAAGGTGGTCATATCGAGAGGCGGCTGCAGGCCGCAAAATGGGCCGAACGTGCTCCGCTCAATCGGCCTCAGTACATCGGTGGGGTGGCATGGTCGTCACATTCTGGGGAGGTGTGATGCTGTCGTCGCATGAATGTCTCCGGACTCTCCAGCTGTCGGAGCTGCCGGTTCCGAATTTTTTCGCGATCAGGGCCGCATCGGTGTCTTCAGCGCCTTGGTCCATCTCGGCTTCAACACATGGATGGACACGCGCCAATACGTCTTTAGATCAATCGTCAACCGACCGGCTTTGCCCATATCATCATTGGCAAAGCCCAGATTGTCTAGCAGCGGTTCTATTGCTGGGCGGGCATTGATCGGTCTGGGAAATACGCCGCGACTGCGTTTGACGATCTGGATAGTCACAGGTCCGTGTGGGAGATCCTTTGGGGCACCCGTCCGGGACCGTGACATATCACATTCACACAATCGCTCTCCCGGTGCCGGCGGGCATTCTTTGCCATTGATCCGGGGAGGCTGGGATAGAGGACGGGCTGACGAGGCCCGATCCTTTTTGTGATCACCCGGATGGCGGGGTTGAGAACCTAACCGCTGCCGATCAGGATCCCGGCCGCCAGAACCAACGCCCCTCCCAGAACCACTTGGAACACGGCCTTGAAGAACGGGGTTTCCATGAATTTGTTCTGAATCCAGGCAATGGCCCAAAGTTCGATGAACACGATAATCCCGGCCAGGGTCGTCGCGGTCCAGAAGTCTGTGATGAGATAGGGCAGGGCGTGGCCCAACCCCCCGACCGTTGTCATTATCCCCGAGGCAAAGCCGCGTTTGACGGGCGATCCGCGTCCCGACAGTTCGCCGTCGTCTGATGCGGCTTCGGTGAACCCCATGGAGATTCCGGCTCCAACCGATGCCGCAATGCCGACCAGAAAGGTGGTCCATGTATCTTGCGTAGCAAAGGCCGTGGCAAAAATAGGTGCCAGCGTCGAAACCGATCCATCCATGAGCCCGGCCAGCCCGGGCTGCACCCAGGTCAGGATGAATTGGCGCCGTGCAGTGGCATTCTCTTCGTCCACGCCTTCTTCGGTCAGATGGGTGTGGGCAAGGTTATCGGCAGTCGATTGGTGGCCGGCTTCGGCTGCAGCCAGATCACCCAGAAGCTTGCGGGTTTGCGCGTCCTTGCTGTGGGCTGCGGCAGTTGTGTAAAATCGTTCGGCGTCTTTTTCCATGGTCACCGCTTCTTCGCGGATCCGATCCAACCCCAGATTCTCCACCAACCAGACGGGTCGCCGTGCATAGTAACCTGCCACATGTTCACGCCGGATCAATGGAATGGTCGGGCCAAACCGGGCCTCGTGTAGGGCAATCAGCTGGGCGCGGTGGCTGTCCTCTTCGACAGCCATACCGTCAAAAATCTTGGCCGTGGAAGGAAAGTCCTGGCGCAGCGTTTCGGCGTAACCGCGATAGATGCGCGCATCATCTTCTTCGGATGAGATGGCCAGTGCGATGACCTCCTGTTCACTCAGGTCGCGAAACCGCTTGCGGTGCGAGAAAAAACGCATATGTATCCTGCCTCTTTAGAACTGTTCTAAGATTAGCATTGCAGCTGGTAGAGGCAAGCCCAAGTATTCTTGTTGTTGAAGGTTACCACTCCGGTTTAAGTTCAATGGGTCAGTGACAAAGGGGGTCGCATGAATCAGCAAACGCGCATCGTGAAAACGGGCCGAAAGTACGACCAGGTGCTGGAGGGGGCGCGCAGCGTATTCATGGCCGACGGGTTCGAAGGGGCCAGTGTCGATGATATCGCGCGGGCCGCTGGTGTCAGCAAGGCAACGCTTTACAGCTATTTCTCGGACAAGCGGCTGTTGTTTCGCGAAGTGGTGCGTACCGAATGTGAACGTCAGGCCTGTGAGGCGGATGAATTGGTGGAAACCACCTGTTCGCCCGAAAAGGTGTTGTTTGAGACGGCCCACCGGATCATGGCGATCATCCTGTCCGAATTCAGCGTCCAGATGTTCCGGATTTGTGTGGCTGAATCTGAGCGGTTCCCGGAGTTGGGACAAGAGTTCTATGAAAGCGGCCCGTTGGTGCTCAAGGCGCATCTGGAGGAATACCTCGAGGGAGCGCGGGACCGGGGTGAATTGAAGATCAACGATATATCGCTGGCGGCCGACCAGTTTGCCGAGCTGTGCAAGGCCGGGTGGATGCTGCGCGCGATATTCATGCATGAGCGCGATTTCTCGCAGGAAGAGAAAAACCGCTTTGCGCAGGGGGCTGTCGATACCTTTATGGCGCGTTACGGGGTTTGAAGGGGGCTGCCTGCCCACAATTGACCCTAGGGTCGGAAGGCACCTTCACTCAACAATATCGATTTCCCCTTCCAGATCATCCAGTTCGTCGGTCACGTCGGCAACCTCAAGGACGCGAACGATGTCCTGGGCGAACGCGGGAAAATGTTCGACAAAGTCAAACCCGCGCTGATCCGACCCGATAAACAATAGCGTTCCGACAACAGCACCAACATTTACTTGAACATGGCAGGTTAGGGTGTCGGATCGAATACGTCCCCAACCGGCGCAGTTCACCCAATGTTCGGGGATGCCGCGTTGATCCCCTTCCTTTGGAAAGAAAATGTAGATGCCGCTGCTTCGTTTCCCGTTTGGGCCAATCACTTTGGATTCATGGCTTTGGTATTCAAGGCCTCCAAAAAACCGTGTTCCAGTGGCGATCTTTGGTTTCATCTGGTTCGCCATGCGGTCAATTCCGTCAACATTTTCATATACGCTAAGGTTTGTCGGAGAGTAGCGCGAATACAGATCCGGGATCAGATCCGGGTTCATGTCCAATCGGAATTGCCTCCAGGGCATGTTGTCACTCCACAACCCACAGGTGCGGTAGTATCGCTCACCCATACGAAGAACGACGCCATTTGGTGCGAGCGGTTCGGTGTCGTGGCAATAGGGGCTTTCGTCCGCCCACATGGCCTTTGTGTTGGCAATAAAACCAAAAAGCAGAAAGAACAGGAGTACCATCCTGACGCTTCTGGATGACTGGAGCGGCGAGAGTTCGCAGTTTTTCGGGGGCATGTGCACAATTACTCAACCAATGATTGCCCCGTGTACTCTATGCAGAGACAATGTAAATTGCTTGGCTTCGTTTACATTGCGTGTCGAATGCCTGCTGGCAGGTCGCGCGTGTTGTGTTGGTTGTTCTTATACTGTGATGGATGTCCCCCAGATTAGTGGGTTTTGACCATCTTGCGGTCCTCGCGATAGGCCTTGTGACAAGACAGACAAGCCCGCATCAGGACCGGCAGGGTACGACGTAATCCGTTTTGAGATCGCGCGTTCAGTGCGCGGGCCGCCTTGTTGGCGCCCTTGGCCCGATATTTGAAATCGGTCCAGTTGATCCACAGCGTGATTTTGGCGTTCGACAGCGGGTCAGTTCGGCGTTTTCGAAAATGTTTGGGAATCGCGTCGGTCATCTTGATCAGGGATTTGCGCGCGGCCCGTGCGCGGGGTTTGTCGAATCGGATCCGGTTGCTCATCATTCCAGTCAGCACATCCACAGCGGCCCGCCCTGTCTGCATGAGCTGCATCCGTTGCGCGACGTGGCGATTTTCCACGCGGTTTTGGGCTGGCGCGATTGATGCCACCAGAATCAGGGCCAGAATGATTAGTCGCGGTATCAGGCGCATGGGTGCGAACCCGGTTTGGCTCGACTCTGGCAGGGCGAGTCAGGTATAAGAACAAAATGTGAACATTTACAAAAGCACATGTGGGTCTCCGATGTCGCGCCGCCGTATTTTGTCATTATGGTTTCCCCGGTTGGGAGCGGAGCGGGTAATGCGTGCCGAACGTGGTGGGCTTGCCGGTCCTTTGGCTGTGGTCGAAGAACAATCCAACACTCAGGTTATCACCGCGTTAAATACCGCAGCCGAAGCCGCAGGTTTGCAGGTTGGTCAGCCGTTGCGTGACGCCCATGCCATGTGTGCTCACCTGTTGACGCGCAATCGCAACGGCCCGGCGGAAACCGCATTTCTGGGGATCTTGCGGCGCTGGGCGGGTAAATATTCACCTTGGGTGGCTGATGAGGCACCGGATGGGTTGGTGGTGGATCTGACCGGTTGTGCGCATCTGTTCGGAGGGGAAGAGACGCTGTTGGCGCAGATCGAACAGGATTGCGCCGATATGGGGCTGAGCGTGCAGATGGGCATTGCCGATACGCTGGGTGCCGCATGGGCCCTGGCCCGTTATGCCGGGGTGGGGGCCGGATCAGACCGTTCTGGCGATGCCATTCAGCAGGAGGCCCGTGCCACCCGGTCGCGCGCGGTCAAGCGCAAACACTGGACCCGGGGCGGTGCCGCGCCACAGACGGTGCCCCTGTCACAGGGGGTGGCGCGGATTGCGGGGCAGGGGCAAACCTATGGCGCGCTCAGCCCGCTGCCGGTGGCGGCGCTGCGGCTGGAGGCCACGGCCGTGGCCCAGCTCAACCGGCTGGGGTTGCGCCGGGTCGGTGACCTGCTGGGACAGCCACGTGCAACCCTGGCCCGCCGGTTCGGGCGCGGATTGGTGCAGCGTTTGGATCAGGCGATGGGCAGCGCGCCTGAACCGGTCTCTCCGGCCCGCGCGCCGGATGTTTTTGCGGTGCGGCTGACCCTGCCCGAGCCGATCGGCTTGGTCGAGGATCTGATGGCCGGGATCGACCGGCTTCTGCCCCGGCTGTGCGCCCTGCTCGAAGACAAGGGCAAGGGCGCGCGGCTGTTGCGGCTCGAAGCGCATCGTACCGATCAAGTGGCCGAGAGGGTCGAGGTGGGCCTGGCCCGCCCGCTGCGCGACCCGCATCGAATCCGCCCACTGTTGGAGATGAAGCTGGAGCAGATTGACGCCGGATACGGCATAGACATGCTGCGTCTGATCGCGGTGCAGGTGGAACCGATTCACGAACGCACCCAGGTCGGGCATCTGCAGGCGGGTCAGGCCGTCAGGGAACGCCTGGAAGGCAATACATTGCTTGATGATCTGATCGGACGGATGGGGGCACGGGTCGGGCTCGAGGCGATCACCCGGCTGCACCCGGTCGATACCCATATCCCCGAAAAAACGGCCAAGGTGATGGCCGCGGCCTGGTCGGTGCCCTCTGCCAATTGGCCAACAGCTCCGCGTCCGCGCCCATTGTTGCTGTGGACGCCCGAGGTCGTTCAGGCCCCAGACATCCGCACGATCCCGCCCCGGTTTCGCTGGCGGGGACGCGATTGGAATCTGGCCGAAGCGCAGGGGCCGGAACGAATTGCGCCAGAATGGTGGCTGGAGGACCCCAACTGGCGCAGCGGGGTGCGGGACTACTGGGTGGTGTTGACCGCGTGCCACGAACGGCTGTGGTTGTTTTACGCCCATGGTGGGGCGGTGTCGTCAGGGTGGTTCTGCCAGGGCCGGTTTGCCTGAACGCTTCGTCCGAGGGCGAAGCGTTTCCCTTGGGCATCCGACGTCACGCAGGTTACCCTGTTCCCATGACAACACCACGCTTTGATATCATGGGACAGGCCCTGGGCGATAGCAGCCGCAACCGGATGCTGTGTGAGCTGATGCAGGGGCGGGCCTATACCAACAAGGAGCTGGCCAGCGCCGCAGGGATCACCGCCCAGACGGCCACTGCGCATCTGCGCCTGTTGCAACAGGCCGGGTTGGTGATCGCGGAAAAGAGCGGTCGCTGTGTCTATAACCGGATTGCCGGACCCGAAGTGGCCCTGGCGCTCGAACAACTGGCCACACTTACTCCGATGGACAGTTTGCACCGGGCACAGCTGCGCAAGGCCGGGGCGCTTGCGCCTTTGCGCAGCTGCTACGATCATCTGGCCGGGCCGGTGGCCGTGGCGCTGGCACAGGCGTTTCTGACCCAAGGTATGCTGATACCTGACAGCGGCGGATACAGGGCCGTTCCCTCTGAACAGTGGGCGAAACTGGGGGTGTGCCTGCCCGACGGGCCGGCGCGGCAGCCCTTTGCCCGCCCCTGTTTGGATTGGACGGAACGCAAGCCACATATTGCGGGCCCATTGGGGGGCCAACTCATGACCCATGGGTTGAAGGTCGGATGGTACAAACACCAACCCTACAAGCGTGGCTTGCTGATGACCCGCGCCGGCAAACAGGCGCTGGCACAGATTATGGGACTTGATCCCGACCCACCGAAAGAAAGCAGTGCGTCATGCATGATTTGAAATCCGAGCGGTTTACCGTCGAAACCGGCACTCACATTCTGGTTCAGGTCCCGCAAGAGGCAGCCGACCGGGTGCTGCAAGCTATCCTGTCCCGTGATATCCTGCCTTGGGGCGATTATGATCAGGTGAGCTTTACCACCCAGCCAGGGCAACAGCAGTTCCGGTCTCTGCCCAAGGGGGTAAATGCTCCGACCGATCACGCGATAAAGGTGGCCTGCGTCGAGCTGCAGGTGTTCACCTGCGCGCGTGGAGCCAATCTAGAGCCGATCCTGCGGGCGATCTATGACGTGCACCCCTATGAAGAACCGGTCATCCAGCTGATTGATGCGACCCGAACCCGGCACAACCGGGGCATGGATGAGGACAACCCGAACCGCTTCTGGAACGGTGATCCCCAGGAGTGGGTTCCTGCACCACATCGCGGAAAATAGGAGAGTTTCCGTCAAAAGACTTGATTTGCAAGGCGATTGCGGCAACCCTTGGAGTATGAGCTTTCAACAGATAACACCTGTTTCGTCTCCCTCCATCCCCTTTCAGGTTGCTTTTGACCGCCGTGAAATGGCTGTGATCCTGTCACTGTATGGACGTATGGTTGCTGCCGGTGAATGGCGCGACTATGGCATTTCCTGTCTGCGGGATATGGCCGTATTCTCGGTTTTTCGGCGCACGGCCGAATTCCCCCTGTACCGCATTGAAAAACACCCCAAGCTGAGAAATCGCCAAGGGCAGTATTCGGTTGTCGGTATGGATGGTCAGATCCTCAAACGAGGTCATGACCTGAAAACCGTCCTGAGGGTGCTCGAGCGCAAGTTGATCCGCGCCGTGGACTGAGACGACAACCGATGCAGTTCGAAGGGCCGGAATAGCATAGCGTTCTGGTCGCCCGGAATATGTTACACTTCAAATTGCTCGGTATTGCATCCAAATGCTCACTTCAGCCGTTTGTGAGCAGTCACTGGCCCATCCCCCTGAGCCGCGATCCGGGCGATGGCGGCTGTCAAGGGTTCCAAGGTCACCGCCATATGATGGGCATTGGCATGCAACAGAGTGTCGGCATCGCTGACCCAGGCGACATGCCCTTTCCAGAACAACAGATCTCCCGGCTCTGGTGGCGTGTCCGGCGCGAGAAGATACCCCAGCTCAGTTTCCTGCTGATCACTGTCGCCGGGACAGGGAATCCCACTGGCCAGACAGGCCATCTGTACAAGCCCGGAACAATCAATCCCCCAGCGACTGTTCCCGCCCCACAAGTAAGGCGTACCCAAGTAGGTCTGGGCCAGCTCAACCGGATCACGGCTGGTTTTCTCTAACAATGAAATATGGGTCATCGGGACAAACCCATGTGGCGTTCTGTAAAACCGGCCCGACTGACCCAGCACCCGAACCCGGCTGCCCAGGCTCAGCCCGCACAAATCCTGCGACTTGAAATCCGCCTGTTCGTACAGATGCGTTGCGGGGGCTGACACCCAATGGGTAACGGTTTCGGTAGCTCCGAAAGCCGACGTCGGGATGTATCCGACATAATCGTCCTTGGCTGCCTGAACAAAGGCCCAGCCGTCCCGTTCCTCATAGACCGTGATCGCATCGCCCATCAGCAACTGGCGATCCCTTGGACCACCAACGCGCCGCATCAGATCAACCACAGACACCGCAATCTGTGCCTCAATTCCTGTGGTTGGCTTTTGTGTGCCGATGGGATCCTGCGCGAGATGCATCGCAACAATGCGGTCATTCGCGGGGGTGCGTCTTGGATCTTTCACAGCTTCAGGATCTCGGGCAGGGCCTCAAGTATGGCGCGTGGACCCTGGCCTACACCGCCCTTGGCGCGCGCGGGGCCTGGGCTTGAAGTCCAGCCGTAAACATCAAAGTGGATGTAGCGGCTGTCACCTGCAAAGCGGCGCAAAAACAGCGCGGCGGTGATTGCCCCGGCAAAGCCACCGCTGGGGGCATTGTCCAGATCGGCCAGAGCGGGTTCTACCATCGTTTCATACGCGTCGTGAAACGGCAGCCGCCACATCGGATCCGCCACCCGTCCAGCCGCCGACATCAGCGCAGTGGAGACCGTTTCATCATCGGTGAAATAAGGGGCCAGGTCGGGCCCGACGGCGACACGGGCAGCCCCTGTCAGGGTCGCCATGGAAATCAGCAGATCTGGATTGTCCTCGTCAGCCAGCGTCAGCGCATCTGCCAGAACCAGACGCCCTTCGGCGTCGGTGTTGTTGATCTCGACAGTCAGACCCTTGCGCGATGTCAGAATATCGCCGGGCCGAAGAGCATTGCCAGAAACCGAATTTTCAACTGCGGGAATCAAGACCCTGAGCCGAACCGGCAAGTTGAGGCTCATGATCATGTGTGCCAGACCCAGAACATTGGCGGCTCCGCCCATGTCTTTCTTCATCAACCCCATGCTTGCGCCGGGTTTCAGGTTCAACCCTCCAGTGTCAAAGCAGACACCCTTGCCGACCAGCGTCAGCTTTGGCCCACTGCTGCCCCACCGCATGTCGATCAGACGTGGAGCGCGGGGTGAGGCCCGCCCGACGGCGTGAATCATTGGGAAGTTCTGGTCCAGGAGGTCATCACCCGTGACGATATCAATATCGGCCCCATGTTCGGTGGCCAGAGATTGCGCCGCGGCTGCGAGCTCTTCAGGTCCCATGTCGGACGCTGGTGTGTTGATCAGATCCCTGACCAGGCGCTCCGCTGAAACCATGGCCTCGGCCCTGGCCGTATCGACTCCCCGGGGCGCAACCAATTGCGCCTTGGAACCGGACTGGGGCTTGTAGCGGTCAAAGGTATAGGAATTTATCAACCAACCATAACATTCCGCAATCAGGTCCTCGTCGGCAAGGCCCGACGCGATTTCATAAATTCCCTCTGGCAGGTTCGAAACCGCTGCGGACAGGACAAAGCGATTGCGTTTGCGCTGTGTCGCTGTGCCATATCCGGCCAAGGCCATGATCGGACGCGCATCAGGTCCGGGGATCAACAGGGCCTGACCCTGTGCACCGGTGAACCCGTTGCTTGCCACCCAGCTGGCGACTGAATCGTCCTGCCGAGACACAAAGGCTTCAACTGCAGAGCATTCCAGAACATGCAGTGGAATGGCCTGTTCCGACGAGGGAGCAAATGTATTCGGCATCATGAAAGATCTCTGTTTATTGCAACTCGATACCCAGAGTAGTCTTCATGGTGTCACCTGCAAGCCCCCTCGTGTCAGGGAGGCATCAGACTGACAAATCCTGTAGATCCCAGACTGCAGTTAGCGAGCGTTCGCCGATCCGCAGCAGACGAAACAGGGTCGCGCCAACGGCCGCTTCATCCTCGGCGTCAATCGCCCGGGTTACATCGGTCGCGACCCGAGCAAGCGCGCTCATCCCGATTTGTTCCGAAATCGCAACCAGGGACCGTGCACTTTTGCGCAGTTGCAGCACATCATGTTGCCGCCACAGGCGCTCACAGTGCGACAGACGCACGGCCAGTTCCTCGATTGCGCGGCAAATCACATCTTGCGCGCCGGTTTCGCCTAATTGTCGATAGAGAACCCCCAGTTGGTCAGAATCCAGACGGACAGGTTCGTTTTGCAAAAGTGCTAGAATTGTTGGCACCACGTTCACCCCAAGTATTCAATGCCCCCACGGCGTCCTCAGTTTTGGGGGCGACAAGTTTTCAAAAGGTTTCCAAGCAGGTGATCAAATCGCTCGAATTTTGTATCAATACAGGCTAATTACTCTCGGGATGAAACGAACGGAACCTGACATGCAGTTTGCTAAACCTTTGCCAAAGTATCTTGTGACCCGTTACCACGGGTGGAAAGCGACTTCTTACAAGGACAATCAAGCGTGGTACAAAACACTGGCCCGAGAAGGTCAGCACCCGCGCGCGATGGTGATCTCTTGCTGTGATAGCCGCGTGCACGTCACGTCGATTTTCGGGGCGGATCAGGGCGAATTCTTTATTCACCGCAATATCGCCAATCTGGTGCCGCCCTATCAGCCGGATGGGGATCACCACGGCACGTCCGCAACAATCGAATATGCAGTTACCGCGCTCAAAGTGGCAAATCTGATCGTGTTGGGGCATTCGCAATGCGGCGGCGTCCAAGGGTGTATCGACATGTGCAAAGGGCACGCGCCCCAGTTGGAATCGGGCGAAAGCTTTGTCGGTCGCTGGATGGACATTCTCAAACCAAAGTTCGATCTGGTACGCGACATCGAAGATGCCGACGCTCAGGCCCGCCAGTTCGAACGTCAGGCCGTTGTGGCATCGCTGGAAAACCTGATGACCTTTCCGTTTGTCGCGGATGCGGTCAAAGAAGGTTCGCTCAGCCTGCATGGGTTGTGGACGGACATCGGCGAAGGTGGGTTGGAATGCTATGACCCCACCGCCCAGATGTTCCATCCAGTTTAAGAAATTCGATCTTCAAGCCGCCTTCTGGGCGGCTTGATTTTTCGACCTTTTGTATCCATCCGACATCAACGCAATACCATCCCATCTGGCCAGTTTATGGACGTATTGAGTTTGATTTTCCGTATTTCTCCCGGTTTGATTTCCCATGACCAGGCTAGAATTCCGCGACGGTTTTCCCAGTTTTCTTGGCTGGGTCGCGGGACGGCGGTCCAGCTGATCTCCAGATCCTCCTGTTCTGAAAAAGGCACCCGGTCTACCACCTGCATGGGCCATGTTCTGCCCGTCAGGTTTTCGATTTTGATTTCGACCTGTTCGGCCTTTTGGTTGGATTTGGAAAGAATGCCACGGTCGCCCTGGTTCCGATTCAGAATGTCCCGCGTCAGGCGCAATCCGTCGATGGGACCAAACCCAATGTGGACCTCTTGCCCAGGTGCCAATCCCTGGAAGCTGTCATCCCCCACCAGATACCCGTCCACATACCGGGCGGCATAGGGGGAAGACAGCCATTCTTCACCGGAGGTATTGGTTAAGCTGGCCATGCGAAACGCTGTGACATCGCGCAGCGGCACTGCGTGGGCGGTAACCGTGACGTTTTCGGACAGGCTGTCCAATTCCAATCGCAACACATCGGCCCCCGAGGCGACAGAGACTTTTTCGTGGTAGGTATAGGTTACACCCGGACCGCTTACCTTGCTCCAGATGGGGGTTTCTTCGTTTGCCGTGACCAAGGCCTCGACGCTGGGTTCTGGCGCGCCATCATAGCTGTCTGCCAGCAATGCAGAGGACGCGGCCTTGCGCACCGGTTGCTGTGGATCGACGATGTACCGTTGGGTGGTGTCCAGATAAGAGGGATCGGTGGCACCGATCGCTTCGGTGGTCGAAAGGTGCAACGTGACATCAGACCAGTTTTCGCCCGTGTTTTGACTGACAAAGGCATCTCGCTGAATATCCAGCCGCGGTGTGTCGCCAGTCGTCAGGTTGAGATCATAGACCGGCACCCATTCGGTGCCACCAAAGACCAGATAGGACAGGTCCACTTGAACCTCTCCCGCAGCGGCGGCGTCGATTTCGACAGCGATATACAGGCGGTCGTCGTCTTCGAGATCCAATGCAGCTAGCGCCTGGTTTGCATCGGCCAGTTCCTCATTCAGCTCCATAAGGCGGGTTTCTACCCGACGGGCTGCAATCCGGGCGTCCAATGCCGTGACTGACGCAGTCATTGCTTCGCCCTGGATCATCTGCGCAATTTGGCGCAATGTCTCCGGCGAAGCGTCTGCCAGGCCTTCGTTTTCGCCCAATTGCTTCAGAAAGTCCAAAGATACATCCGCGGCGTTGGCGGCCAACCTGACCCGGTCGGCGTCATCTCGGACCGATTGAATACGCTCCTTGATGTCCTCCAGACGTGCTTTCGCGGCATCCACTTCGGGAGAGCTGGTGTCACGCGGCGGGGTATATTCGTTGCGGAATATGGTGCCGACTTGTCGGGCACCGGTCAGGTCGATCCGCAGGCTTTGTTCATGCGCACTGTTTGGGACACCCTGAAAGACCAACCGATGTTTGCCAGCAGGAACCTGAACAGAGGCTATCCGTGATACCGCGGCGCTGTCGGGGTGCATCGTCACCTCTGTCACCTTGGTGAGGACCGGGATGGTGTCAGCCCAAGACGGACAAGCAGCCACAAGGGCGATCAGGGATAGGGAAAAGCGCATGGAACCTGCCTCAAATTGAATACGGGGCAAGCGTGACAAGCGATAGATCAAATGACAAGGGCACCCGATTGGGTGCCCCGCTATTGGTCAGTTTGTGCCGATGATGTCCGGCCGGGGTTTAGCCCTTTTTCAAAACTTCGCGGCCAAGCAGTTCGGCGATCTGAACGGCGTTCAGCGCCGCACCCTTGCGCAGGTTGTCCGACACGCACCACAGATTCAAACCGTTTTCAACGGTGCTGTCCTGACGGATGCGGCTGATGAAAGTCGCAAAATCGCCAACGCATTCCACCGGAGACACGTAGCCACCGTCTTCGCGTTTGTCGATCACCATGATACCGGGGCTTTCGCGCAGGATATCGCGGGCTTCATCTTCATCCAGGAAGTCTTCGAATTCGATGTTCACGGCTTCGGAATGGCCGACAAACACGGGAACGCGCACGCAGGTGGCCGTAACTTTGATCGCAGGATCAATGATCTTTTTGGTTTCGGCGACCATCTTCCACTCTTCCTTGGTCGTGCCGTCTTCCATGAAGACGTCGATGTGAGGAATGACGTTGAATGCGATCTGTTTGGTGAACTTCTTGGCCGGTTTGTCATCGGTCGGATTGTAGATCGATTTGGTCTGATCCCACAGCTCGTCGATGCCTTCTTTGCCCGCGCCGGAAACCGACTGATAGGTGGACACGACAACGCGTTTGATCTTGGCCCGATCATGCAACGGCTTCAGCGCCACAACCATCTGCGCGGTCGAGCAGTTGGGGTTGGCGATGATGTTCTTGTTGGCATATTCGTGGATTGCCTGGGGGTTGCACTCGGGCACGATCAGCGGAATGGCCGGATCATAGCGATAGAGCGAGCTGTTATCGATAACAACACAGCCAGCTGCTGCTGCCTTGGGAGCGTAAACCTTGGTTGCTTCGGAGCCCACGGCAAACAATGCCATGTCCCATCCCGTGAAATCAAAGGTATCGAGATCCTGGGTCGTGAGTGTCTTTTCGCCAAAGCTCACCTCAGATCCCAGCGAACGACGGCTTGCCAGCGCGGCAAGTTCATTCACCGGAAACTGGCGCTCGGCCAGGATGTTCAGCATTTCACGGCCCACGTTACCCGTGGCGCCGACGACGGCGACGCGATAACCCATATTCTTTATCTCCAGATACCGCCGGTCGATATGACCGGCTGCGGTTCCATATAGCGATTGGACCTGTATTTAAAGTGTTTGATCAGTCCATACTGTCGCGACTGAACATATATATCACGCATCCTGCCGCCAAAGCGGCCGTGAAGAAGGCAAAAATGGCCAGATAAGGTGCGGAAGGGTCAACGCCCGACGTGGTTTCATGAATGCGCCCACTGGCGAACTGCATGATTCCCACACCACCGATTCCAAACAGGTTCAGCAATGTTACACCGCGTCCGGTTAGATGAGGCGGCACAAAGGCCCGGCCATGGGCGATGATGACCGGAAATGATCCACCCAGAAATCCAATTCCGGCGATCAGCGCCACCGATAGGGTCACCGACTGATCAATGGTAACGATCAGCAGGGCCAACAGAACAACGGCCAGCACATTGCCGCCGAAGATAACCCATTTGCGGGTACCCAGCATTCGGTCCAACGGGCCATAGCACAGGGTGCCTGCAATCATCGCGGCCCCCATGATCAGCGTCGCGGTGCCTATCTGGGCGGTGTCCAACCCGTAGACGTCGCTTAGATAAGGACCGATCCACAGGCCCCGAACGGCACCGGACGGGGCATAGACCACGAACATCAACGGCAGGATGGCCCACATGACCGGCATTTTCAGGAGATCCAGAACGGACCCTTTCTGATCGGTTTCCGCTTTGCCGGGATCTTTCACACTGAACCAGATCCCAACCGCAACTGCTGCCGAGATCACCGACAAACCGGCAAGCGTACCGCGCCATCCGATCAATTCAGCAGCCAGCGCCGTTGGATAGGAGGCGACCAGATTGCCAGCGCTGCCCACGCCGAGCATCAGCGCCGCCAGCGTTGCAAACCGCGCTGGAGGATATTGGCGGGCAAAGATATAATAGGACGCCATCAACACCGGTGAACATCCGATCCCGATCAAGAACATGGCAGTGCTGACATGCAAGGGAGTTGTCGCAACGGCAAACAACGCAGCGCCCCCGGCACCGCCCAACATCAGCAAAACTGCCGCCGTGCGACGCGGTCCGATCTGATCCAACGCCCAGCCCACCGGCAATTGCATGGCGGCGAACGATAGAAACCACATTCCGGATGCAAAGGCGAGATCTTCAGGCCCTGTGCCCAGATCCTGTTTCAGAACCTGGCTAAGAACCGCCAGAAAGGCGCGAAAGAACTGGCTGAGTACATACGCCAGACACAACGTGATTAAACCAGCCTGCATGATTGCCTCTTTTGTCCAGACGGACATGCGTTGCACGTTACACGGGCAGACACAAGCCTGTGTATCGCAAGGCACATCATTGGATTGTCGCAAAGCGGGCGCTAGGTTTTTCTGCAATCTGATTGGAAAAATAAACATGGAAAACGATGGGTTTTATTCAACCCTGCTCCCAGATCCTGAATTTGCTGGTTTCAGCCGTGCCGACAGGTTCACGGCCTTGCCGGATGACTGGGTCGTCGGAGTTACGGACATCGTGAATTCGACCGGGCAGATTGCCGCCGGTCGTTACAAGGCGGTGAACATGGTCGGTGCGGCGGTCATTTCATCGATGATGAACGGTCTGAACGGACGAGCGTTCCCTTATGTCTTTGGCGGGGATGGGGCATCTTTTGCGGTGGCACCATCGGATCGCGAGACTGCCAATAGGATTTTAGCAACCTTGCGCCGCTGGGTTCCACAGGAATTCGAAATGGAGTTGCGCGCGGCCTTGGTTCCTGTTCACGACATTCGTGAGGCCGGGCATGACGTGCGTGTTGTGCGCTATGCGGCTTCTGAAGGCGTGGATTATGCCATGTTTTCCGGAGGAGGGGTGTCCTGGGCGGAACAGCAAATGAAATCTGGAATGATAGAAGTGGCCCCTGCTGCTGTGCTTACTTCCCCTGATTTGACCGGGTTGTCCTGCCGGTGGTCCAACATACCGGCCCAGCGAGATTTGATCCTCTCGTTGCTGGTCGAGCCAACTGGAAATGAGGCAGAGTTCGTTCGTGTCGCCGACCAGATTGTTCGTTTGGCAGAACAATTGGATCGCGGAGGGCATCCCGTGCCGCAGGAAGGACCAGGCCTGCAATACCCACCTCCCGGGTTCACGCTCGAGGCACATACGATGCAAACCCGGTGGCCATTGGCCCTGCGTAAGGTGGTTTTGGCGGGACGGACTTTTGTATCCTGGCTGATTTTTGCGCTGGGTATTCGCATGGGTTCCTTCGATCCCGCGCACTATCGTGCAGGGATCAGCCGCAACGCTGATTTTCGCAAATATGACGACGGGCTGAAGATGACCCTGGATTGTGATCATATCACGCGGGATCGATTGGTTGAGACACTGGAGCAGGCCCGACAGGACGGTGTGATCCGGTATGGGCTGCATGAACAGGATCAAGCGATGGTAACCTGCATCGTGCCCTCGGCCGTGCGCGAAGACCACGTGCATTTTGTGGATGGGTCCGCCGGCGGATATACCATGGCGGCGGCCCAGTTGAAATCCTGAGGACCTCGGCGATCAGCCCTGGTTGCGCAGCCGCCCGACGATCCCGGTCGGAAAGAAATAGACGCTGAGGATGAAGAGTACCCCCAACCACAACAGCCAGCGGTCCGCGCTGAGCAGTTCGGGTAGGATGGGAATACCCTCGACCAACCCTGATGCCGCGCCCATCAGGGTCTGCAAATAATTCTGGGCCAGCACAAACAGCGTTGCACCCAGTATGGCACCATACATGGTACCCATGCCGCCAATCACGACCATCAACAGGATGTCGATCATGATCTCCATCGACAGGGTTGTGTCCGGACCTACGTATCGCAGCCAAACAGCATAGAGCGATCCGGCCAGCGCCGCGATGGCTGCTGACAGGCAGGTCGCCGCCACCCGGTATTTAACCACGCGGTAGCCAATGGATTCCGCGCGAAAGTCATTTTCGCGGATGGCTTGCAACACGCGCCCAAACGGGGAATTCACCACCCGCAGCATGAACAGGAACAACACCAGCGTCCCAACAAAGACAAAATAATAGGCCAACAGCTTGCCGTTCAGTTTGACCCCGAACAGGGTGCCGTCAAATGTCTCCTTGCCGAATTTGAATGCTGGACCCAACGCGCGGGGGGTCTTGAAGGTCAGCCCATCCTCACCGCCGGTCAACCCTGAAAGCTGGCTGACCAGCACTGCTACGGCCGATGCCACTGCGAGCGTTATCATCGCAAAGAAAATGGCCCGAACGCGCAGCGAAAACAACCCGATGACCAGTGCCAGCAATGCGGCAATCATCGCGCCTGAGACCGCGCCAACGGCAATGGCATCAAACCCGCGCCCCATATGGGTCGAGGCCAAAGCCACCCCATAGGCACCGATGCCGAAGAACATGGTATGGGCAAAACTGACGATGCCGCCATAGCCCAGCAACAGGTCATAACTGGCCACCAGAACGATGAACACACAGATCCGTGCGGCGGTATCGACGGTACGCACGCCCGGAAACAGGAATGGAGCCAAGGCCAGGCAGACCAGGATGCCCAGAAGGACAAAGGACAAGATACGCGACCGGGGCAGGTCGCCAGACAGAACGGAGTGTATCATTTCGCCTTTACCACCGGAATCATGCCCATCGGGCGCCACATCAGGATTGCGACCATCAGGCCGATATTGGAGATCAACGCCGCTTTTGGCTCAAGGAACGCGACATAATTCTGCATCAAGCCCACCAGCAAGGCACCGATGAAGCAGCCCTCGACGCTGCCCAACCCGCCAATGATGACCACGATAAAGATCAGGATCATCGCCTGGTTGCCCATATGCGCAGTGATGACCTCCTGATACAGCCCCCACATCACCCCGCCCAGACCGGCCAGCGCGGAACCCGCAACAAAGACGCCGACAAACACCAGCCGCAGGTGATAGCCAAGCGCCTGCACCATCTCGCCGTTCTGTACGCCGGCGCGCACGATCAGCCCGATCTTGGTGCCTCGCAGCACCCAGCGCATTGTCAGAAACACCACCAGGCCGACAACCACGGCTACCAGCCGGAATTTCTCTAGCGCTGCACCGGCAAAGGTAATCGCGCCTTTCAGCGCCTCGGGGCGGGTGAAATAGATCTCTTCAGGCCCCCACAGCACGATCAGCAATTGTTCGACCACGATCAGCCCGCCCATAGTCACCAAAATCTGCTTGAGATGATGACCATAAACCGGTTCGACGATGACTTTTTCAAAGGCCCACCCCATGGCACCCGTGGCGACCATGGCACCAACCACCGCGATCAAAACTGCCAGAAGGTTCAGCATCAGCGACGGTGACTCGACCATATGGCCCATCATCAACATGACCGAAATACCGACAAAGGCTCCAACGGACACAAAGGCACCATGACCGAAATTGATCACATCCATCAGACCGAATACCAATGTCAGGCCCGAAGCCATGAGAAAGATCATCATCCCCATCGCCAACCCTGACACGGTCAACGTCAACCAGCTGGACGTATTGGGAATGGCCCAAAATCCCAGAACCACAAGGATCGGAACCAGCAGCATGGGGATGTAGGGGCCCAGCCGCTCTGCCAAACCGGCCTGTGCCATCTTGGGAGCATGTTCGGGGGCTGTCGTCATGACCGCACTCCTGTTTCTTTCTGGTCAAAAATACCTGAACTCGGATCGTGCCACATGTGCATCAGTGGGTCTCCATGCTCAGGCCCATCAGCCGTTCCTGCAACTCTGCATCGCTTCCCAATTGGGCCATGCCCCCTGACCAGACCATCCGTCCGTCGTCCATCACATTGGCGCTGTCGCCCAGGGCGCGTGCCACTGCAAAATTCTGTTCGACCAACAAGATGGAAGCGCCCCGATCCTTCAGGTCCTTCAAGGCGCGCGCCATGGTGGAAATGATTGCGGGTGCCAGTCCCTTGGTTGGTTCGTCAATTAGATACAGCTGGCGTTCTTCGACCATGGCGCGGGCAATGGACAACATCTGTTTCTGCCCACCAGACAGGTTTCCGGCTTCGGACTTCCAAAAGGTCTTGAGCGGAGGAAAGGCGGTGAAAATCCAATCCAGCCGTGCAGAATTGATAGGCCCGCCAACTGCGGCCAGTACCATGTTCTCTTCGACGGTAAGGTCCGAGAAGATGCCCATATCTTCGGGTACAAACCCTATTCCCATCCGGGCAATTGTCGGGGTTGGCGTTGAGGTGATGTCTTCGCCGTTGAACATCACCCGCCCCTGATGGGCCCGCCAATGGCCAATGATGGTGCGCAGGGTCGTGGTCTTGCCCACGCCATTGCGCCCAAGCAGCATGGTCACAGCACCGCGTGGCACCTCCAGATCGACACCTTGCAGAATGTGATACTGGGCGATGTTCGTGAACACACCTTCGAGTTTCAGGATCGGATCAGACATCTTCCAGGATCCCTTCCAACCCGCGGCCCATATAGGCCTCTTGGACCACATCGGATGCCATGACCTCAGCAGGAGCACCATCGGCGGCCAGCGCTCCGTTATGAAGCACGATGATCCGGTCGGCCAGCGTGCGGATCACGTCCATCTTGTGTTCCACCAGCAAAACCGTGCGGTCGCTTTGATCCTTGAGCTCGGCAATCAGGTCCAGCACCACGGGGGCTTCATCCACGCTCATTCCTGCCGTGGGTTCGTCAAACATGAACACCGCCGGATCCAGTGCAATCAACAACGCCACTTCCAATTTGCGTTGATCCCCGTGGCTCAGCTCAGATACGATCTGATCCCGGCTGTCGATCATGCGCACACGTTTCAGGATGGCTTCGGCGGCATCGGTCAGTTCGGCGTGGCGACTGGCCATGGAAAACAGGTTGAACCCCTGTCCAGCCTTGGACTGCACGACCAGACGTATGTTTTCTAGAACCGATAGATTTGGGAAGAGGCTGGTCAATTGGAACGCCCGTCCGATCCCGGCGCGGGTGCGTTGAGATACGGATTGACCGCTGATGTTCTGGCCGCGCAGCTCGACCCGCCCCGATGAGGCGGGGATCTGCCCGGAGATCAGGTTGAAATAGGTGGTTTTGCCTGCGCCATTGGGGCCGACAATGGCGGTCAGTTGGCCAGGGTGAAAGTCACAGGTCACGGCATCAACCGCGACATGACCGCCGAACCGAACCGTAAGGTCCGTGGTGCTGAGAAGGGGAGAAGTCATTTGAAACTCTTGCTCGGGTCCATCTACGAGGACCGGCATCGCCATGCTGGCCCAGAGCAAATTGAACGCTGGGCCAGCAGGAAAAGCAATTACTGGTTACGAATGGGGATTGGCATTTCGTCGATCGTCAGTTCACGAACCAGTTCCGGGATTGCCCATTCCACATCGTCATCCACGCGGATTTTGAAGTGGTACATGGTCTGCATCGCCTGATGGTCTTCGGGGCGGAACTGCATGGTGCCCTTGGGGGTTTCCCACTCCATGCCTTCCATCGCGGTGATCAACGCCTCGGTGTCGGTGCTACCAGCCTTCTTGATCGCTTCGACTGCGGCGATACCTGCGGCCATGCCCCCGGCGGTAAAGAAATCAGGCGGCGTGCCGAAACGGTCAAAATGTTCCTTGACCAACCAGTCGTTCACCGGATTGTCGGGCAGTTCATAGTAATAATAGGTGGCCCCGACCATTCCGGGGAATTCCTTGTAGGATTTCAGCGCCGCCAGGATATTGCCAACCCCGGCAAATTCGATGCCGAACCGACCCGGATCCATGGCATTGATCTTGCTCAGCGGGTTGCCGCCACCGGCCCAGATCACGAACAGCTTCTTGGTGCCGTCCAGATCCTTCATGGCGTTGAATATCCGTTCCGCCGGCGCGGTGAAATCGGTGGTGTCGGTGGGGGCGTATTCTTCGTGCACCAGGCTGATGCCCTTGGTTGCCAAAGCTTCGCGGAAAGCGGCGATGCCGTCGCGGCCAAAGGCATAGTCCTGCGCCAGCGTTGCGATATGCACGTTGTCACCGGCCAGAGCAATCGCGCTGGCCACTGCGTCCTGGGATGAGTTGCGTGAGGTGCGGAAGATGTAGCGGTTCCAGTTGGCACCGGTGATGCTGTCGGCCACAGCCGGTTCTACCAACAGAATCTTTTCATATTCTTCGGCCACCGGCAGCATCGCCAGCGCCACGCCTGAGCTGACCGGGCCGATGGCCAGGTCGACTTCGTCGTCGCCATAGGCCTCTTCCAACAGCGCCTTGCCGTTTTCGGGTTTCAGTTGGGTGTCCTTTTCGATCATGATGATTTTTTCACCATTGATCTCCATGGTCCCGCCCGTTGCATATTCCAGCCCCAACATCAGCCCATCATGGGATTGTTTGGCATAGGCTTCGAATGGGCCGGTCTTGCCATAGATATGGGCGATCTTGATGTCGGCTGTGGCAGCCGAGGCCAGCGCCAGAGCCGACACCATGCTTGCAGCAATTAGACGTTTCACAATGTGTTCTCCCTGATGGTGCGCCTGCCGTCCTGACCTGATGGTTCCGGATCAGGCACTGGGCGCACTCTCCCTTTGATTGTTTCAAGGTACCGGCGCGAGGGTGAAACGGTCAATTATGCGTAAATACGTATGCCCGCGCCCGGTGCTATTTACCTTTCCAATAGGTTGCGAGGTTGCGCGCTGTGCGGGCCAGGATCAGTACATCGATGCCGACGGCCAGGAACTGGGCACCCATGTCGAAATACGTCTGGGTGGCCTCTTCGGTGACCCCCAGAATGCCTGGGGCCTTACCAGCAGCTGCAATCCGTTCGATCGCGTCGGCGATGACGTCGCGCACCTCGGGGGCAGCTGCGTTGCCGGCGTATCCCATGTCGGTGCACAGATCGGCAGGGCCGATAAAGACTCCATCCACGCCTTCGACGGCCAGAATATCGTCGAGCGCGTCGATCCCGGCGCGGTTCTCCACTTGGACCAGCAGGCAAATTTCATCATCGGCGGTCTGAATGTATTCGCTGACAGAGCCGAACATGGTGGCGCGCGCGGCTGTCGCGCCGACGCCTCGGGTCCCCAACGGAGGATAGGTACAGGCGCGGACCATTTCGCGGGCCTGATCGGCGGTTTCAACCATCGGTACCAAAACTGTCTGGGCACCAGCATCCAGAACCTGTTTGATCATCCATGTTTCACCAATAGGTACCCGTACGACCGTGTGTGATGGGCTTGCCTGGAGCGCCATCACCTGGTCCCGGATGGACCGGATATCGTTAGGGGCATGTTCTCCGTCAATCACCAGCCAGTCGAACCCGGCGGTGCCCATGATTTCGGCAATGCTGGCTTCGGCAAAACTCATCCAGCAGCCGATCTGGCGGTCGCCATCGGCCAGGGCCTGTTTGAAGGTGTTTGTGGGGGCGGGCATGGGCGAACCTTTCAGGCGAAGGAAATGTTGACGGCTCCGAAGTCGCCGAAGTCGGCAGAAATTTCGGACCCCGGAGGGCATTCAATTGGGCGGATGAAGGATCCTGACAGCACGATATCCCCGGCGTCGATCTGTTGTCCATATTCGGCCATGCGCCGGGCCAACCACAGGACCGAAGTCACCGGGTCGTTCAGCACACCGGCACCCAACCCGGTTTCTTCGACTACTCCGTCGCGGGACACGATGGCCCCTGTCCAACGCAGGTCTCGGTCCCCAATTCCATGTCTTTGCTTGCCCAGAACCACACCGGCATTGGCTGCATTGTCGCTGATCGTATCGGTCACAACGCGGGCCTTTCCGGTTTCGGGATCTGCACGCAAAATGCGGGTATCAAGGATTTCCAGCGAAGGAGCCACATAGTCAGTCGCTTTGACTACATCGTCACGGGTACAGTTGGCCCCGGCCAGCGGTGCCCGCATGACAAAGGCGATTTCGGCCTCTATTCGGGGTTGGATGAAGCGACCCGCAGGTACAATGCTGTCGTTGTCAAACGCCATGTCGTCCAGCAGGACACCGCTGTCAGGCGTGTCGATCTTGAGCGCATCCTGCATGGCGCGGCTGGTCAGGCCAATCTTCCAGCCGATTTTGTGGCGTCCTGATGCCAATTTGAGAGCGATCAACTGGTTTTGTACGGCATAGGCATCATCCAGCGTCATTCCCGGGTATTGCAGCGAAAGCAGTCCGCATTGCTGCCCTGACTGATCGGCGCGAAACAGGGTTTCTGCGGCCTGGACATGTTGTTCGGGGGTCATGCTGTCCCCTCTTCAAATTCATCCGCGACGGTGTTGACCAGTTTGCCGATGCCTTCGGCCTCGACTTCGATCACGTCACCGGGTTTCAGAAATTTCGGCGGATCGAACCGCGCTCCGGCACCAGTGGGTGTGCCTGTGATGATCACATCGCCCGGTACCAGCGTGGTAAAGGTCGAAATATATTCGATCTGCCGTTTGATCGGGAACAACATGCGGCTGGTGCGATCATCCTGCCGCAGTTCGCCGTTGACCTTGGTTGTCAGACGCACGTCATCCAGCTGGGCAGCGGCGGTAAACGGCACCAACCAGGGGCCGATGGCCCCCGAGTTGTCCCAGTTTTTACCTTGGGTCACGTTGAATTTGGCATGACGCACCCAATCACGCAGTGTGCCTTCGTTACAGACGGAAATGGCGGCGATATGGTCATAGGCCCGATCCTGTGGGATGCGGCGCCCACCTTTGCCGATGACAATGGCAATCTCGCCTTCGTAATCCAGCTGGGGGGTTTCCGGCGGGCGGATCAGCGGTTGCCCCGCGCCTGTGAACGAACGGGGAAACCGGATGAAAAGGGACATGTTGGGCGGGGCGTCCTGCCCATCCTTGTATTCGGCGTTGCGGTCCGGAAAGTTCACACCAACACAGATGATCTTTTCCGGATTGGGGATCGGGATCTGATAATCAAACGTGCCGTTTGGATGGGTGACAGGTTTGTCCTGTGCGGCAACGGCCAGATCATGCAGGGCCCCTGCTTCGATGACATCTCGCAAGGTTGCCCATTGGGGGAAATCAGGTGAAAGGGCGATCATGCCCGCGTCAGAGACAGCGCCATAAAACGATGTGTCGTTGGATGTGTAGGACGCAATACGCATCAGCTCAGCCTTTCTGCGATTTCGGTGATGACGTCATGGGCCATCATGACGTCCTGTTCGGTGGTGTCGAATTGGCCGCATTGAAAGCGGATTGCCAGTTTGCCGTCGACGCGGGTTTGGGTCAGATAAATCCGACCGTCATTGTTGATGGCGTTGACCAACCGTAGATTCAACGCGTCCAGATCAACGTCTTTACGGATCAGGCGGAACGACCACAGCGACCACATCGGCGAAGTGACGATCTCGAACCCCTGCGTGGCGGCCAATTTGTCGTGCAGCTTGCGCGACCATGCCACGTGGTTTCGGATCCGTTCACGCAGCCCATCGAGCCCATAGGCACGGATCAGGAACCACAGTTTCAGTGCACGGAACCTACGGCCCAGCGGCACAGACCATTCGGAATAATTGATGATACCGTCCTGTCCATGAGTTTTCAGGTATTCGGGGCTGATCGCCAGCGTGCGGGTCAGATCTTCGGGACAGCGGACAAAATGGACAGAGCCGTCGAATTGGCCTCCGATCCATTTGTAGGGATTGAAGACGATAGAGTCCGCCTGTTCGACCCCGGCCCACATCGGGCGGAATTCAGGACAGACCATAGCGTTGCCGGCCCAGGCGGCATCGACGTGCAGATACAATCCCTCGTCCTGGGCCACCTGCGCCACGGCGGCGATGTCATCTGTGGCCCCCACGCCGGTGCCGCCGACACAGGCAATGATCCCTGCCGGTTGCAGCCCGGCGGCGCGATCGGCCTGAATGGCCTGACGCAGGGCCTCGGTATCCATGGCGCGGTTTGGCCCCTGGATCGGAATGCGCACCAGATTGTCTTCGCCAATACCGGCAATCCAGATGGCGCGGTCGATTGAGGTATGCACTTCGTTCGAGGCATAGACCCGGACGGCGGAATGCGCGCTCAGCCCTTTGGTATTGCCCTGCCAGTTCAGGGCGCGTTCGCGCATGGTCAACACCGCGGCCAAAGTGGCCCCGCTGGCGCTGTCCTGAATGACACCGGAAAACGCATCCGGTAGCCCCATGCCCTGACGTAGCCAGTCCAGCACCCTTGTTTCCATTTCGGTCGCGGCCGGAGATGTCTGCCACAACATGCATTGCGCGGTCAGCGTGGCGACGAGATATTCGGCCAACACTGACGGTGGCGTCGCATTGGTGGGGAAATACGCAAAGAACCTGGGGTGCTGCCAATGGGTCATGCCCGGCATCACGATGTCCTCAAAATCCTGAAAGATGTCTTCCATGGCTTCGGGGGCATCCGGCGGGTTGACCGGCAGTGCGTTCAGAATATCTCCTGGTTGGGTCTGCGCACGGACTGGGCGTTCGCCAATTGTCTGGTGATATTCCTGCGCCCAATCCGAAACCTTGTGGCCCCATCCGGCAAATTCATCCCATTTCATCTGTGTTCTCTCCGGTTCCGAATAGGTTTATGTGGTCAGGGTGCGATGATCGGCTGGGCCTTGAGGTCGCTGACCATTGGCGTGGCACCTTCAAAGGTCGAGCCTTCTTCGAACCAGCTGCGAGGGGCCGGTGCGCCCCACAGGGTCTGGCGCTGCGGATCGGTGAGCGACCAGCGGATCGCCTCCAGATCCGGGTCAACAGTCTGATAGTCTGAACAATAGATCTCAATCCGGTGGCCATCCGGGTCCAGCACATACAGGAAAAACGCGTTTGAAATTCCGTGCCGTCCAGGGCCGCGTTCGATATTGGCGACATAGCCGGTGGTCGACATCAGATCGAGCAGATCAATGATGTTCAGCGGTGTTGGCACCCAGAACGCAGTGTGGTGCAGGCGGGGGCCGAGACCATTGGTAAAGGCCACATCGTGCACACCGCCCTTGCGGTGCATCCAGGCGGCCCAGACCCGGCCGCTTTCGTCATCTTCGGTGTATTCCGTGACCCGAAAACCGATGTCGTTATAGAAGGCAACCGATGCATCAACGTTGGCAGAGAACATGTTGAAGTGATCAATTCGCAGGGGTTTGACCCCGTTGTAAAGCTTGTACTTTTGGTGAATCGGCTCCAACCGGTCCATTGTGACATAGAATTCCAGCGGGATGCCCCAAGGGTCTCGGGTGCGCAAGACACGGCCCAGATGCGGGCGTTTGACCCATTCGACCGGCAGGTCGCGGCTGGCAAAAAACTCGGCAGCCTTGTCCAGATCCGGTTCGTCATACAATTTGAACCCCAGCACGCCTACTTCGGCCGTATCAGCCTGTACCAGAACAATACAATGATGCCCGCGTTCTTCCATCGCACGCAAATAGATGCGGTGGTCGTCTTCCTGAGTGACCTGAAGGCCTAGAATGTCGACGTAAAAGGCACGTGAGGCAGCCAGATCAGTGACGCGGTATTCCACATGGGACAGGCGAACGATGTTGAATGGCGGGTAGAGGTTTGGCGCGGGGACTGGCATGCGTGTTCTTTCCTTGGATCAACGGGTTATGGCTGTGGTGCCCATGAGGATTGGATCAGTTGCACCGACATAGAGATAATCGGACTGGTAGATTCCCAGACGGGCGCACATCGCCTGTGATGACGGGTTGTCGGCCTTGACGCCGCTGGAAAACCCGCGAGCACCAAATTGGTTGGCGAGGATCTGAATGGTCTTGGCACCAACCCAGCAGGCCAGGCGCTGGCCGCGCCAATCTGCATGGGTGGCGAGCATCCCCCAAAAGGCTTCGTCGTGACGGGTGCTGGTTGGGTGATACGACATGTAGCCGCCGCCCGAGGCAACGACCTGGCCGTCGCCGGTTTTGACAAAAAGCATGACACCTTTGGGCCCCTGTCCCCGCATGACCGACCCGGACGGTGGCAAAACACCGGCGTCGACCGACATTTGGCAGATGTCATGGATCGTCTGATCAGGCGTGTCAGCTGTGACAGCGCATAGCTGCAAACCTGTCGGGGGGCTGAATGCTTCCAGAAATGCGATGCTGGATGTCAGCGCAGAGCCGCGGCCCCAATATTGCTCCCACACCACTGGGGCCAGCCGGGCATCCGAATAGGCCTGGGTATAGGCGTCACGGTGCGATCTGTTGGTGAACTGGGCACTGGCATAGCCCTGAAGGCGGCACAGGTCGATGACCCGATCCGCGATCTGTGCCCGGGATTCATCCGGACAGCCGACATAGGACACAGTCCGCCCCTGAAACGTGAAACTGGGGTTGTGCCCCACCAACCTGTACAGGGCCCGTGCCCGACGCACGACGGCAATTTGTTCAGGTGTCCCATACAGGATGTCATCTGTTGAAGTCTCAGCGATCACGGGCGGGCTTCCTTTGGGGTCTCTGCTTGCACAGATTAAGGGCGCAGGGTTTCAAGTCACGGGAAAGATCACATTGGTCTGGCCTGTGCCCGAACTGGGGAAATAGTCGGTGACGACTTCGCATTTGCCATCGTACGCGTCCCATCCGAGCGCCCCATACAGCATGGCAGTGTCATGCATGGATCCTTCTCCGCAGCAGAATTCAGCATATTCGCCAAGCATCTTGAGGAAGGTGGCGTGATCGCCATTTTGCCACAGCTCCAGCACCCGCAGATCCATCTGGTGATTGAATTCGCTGCTGATGGTAAAGGTGCCGTTGTTGGCGGCGTAATCCTTGTTCGCCCAGATCTTGTGAGAGAGCGACCCGGATGCCACCAGAAGGACTTTGCTGTCGCTGGCCTCGACCGCCTCTCGGATGGCCTGGCCGACCAGGCGGCTTTCCTGGTGATCATGTACGGTGGCCCAGGCGGCGACCGAGACAACTTTCATTGAATGCTGACGCGACATGAACCGCATGGGAACCAGGGTGCCGTATTCAAGTTCCAAACTGTCCAGATGATGCGCCAGAGTGTAGGCACCCTTGTCAGATGCAATCTGGGCGATCGCGTCGCCCAGGTCCGGGTTGCCCGCATATTCATAGGGCATATCCTGAATGAACTGCGGGAATTCGTTCGAGGTGAACAGCCCTTTGAACCGATGGTTGGCGTTGATGTGAAATCCTGCGTTGATCACCCAATGGGTGTCACAGATCACCACTGTGTCGGCCTCCAGCTGCTTGGCTCGCCGTGCAATTTCGTAATGGCCATCTATGGCAGGCTGGCGTTTGCCCTTCACGGGGCCGTCCTGTTCGGACATCAACATGGTTGGCACATGGGTGCATTTGGCGGCGAGAACGATTTCTCCCATTGGTTCCTCCAGTTGGTTGGGGTGAGGGGCCAGCCCCTCACACTCCCCGGGATATTTACGGCCAGATGAAAGGGATCGGGGCGATCAGGCCCCCAGACGTGGGATGGTGTGTTGCCCCAGGGCAAAGCCGATGTGTTTCTGTTCCATGTAAAAATCGAACGACCAATCTCCGCCATCGCGTCCGATGCCGCTGGCTTTGACGCCGCCAAACGGGGTGGGCAGGTGGCGCACGTTTTCACTGTTTACCCAGATCATCCCGGCCTCGAGGCGATCGGTGACCCGCAGGGCGCGGGACAGGTCATTGGTCCAGACATAGGCAGTGAGGCCATATTGAGTGTCATTGGCCATTTGCAAGGCGTGGTCTTCGTCAGAAAAGCGGATGGCGGTCAGGACCGGGCCAAAGATTTCTTCCTGGGCGATGGTCATGTCGTTGGTGGCGTTGGTGAACAGGGTGGGGCGGACGAACCACCCCTGATCGCCAACCCGTTCGCCCCCGGCGGCGACGGTGGCACCGTTTTCGCGGGCAATATCGAAATAGGAGGTCACCTTGTCGAAATGCACCTTGTGGATCAGCGGGCCGACTTCGGTTTGCGGATCCAGCGGGTGGCCGACGCGGATGTTGTTGACCCGTTCGATCAACTTGGCTTCGAATGTATCTGCGATGCTGTCCTGTACCAACAGGCGTGACGAAGAGGTGCAGCGTTCGCCGTTCAGCGAATAGATCATGAAGATCGCCGCATCCAATGCGCGGTCCAGGTCGGCATCATCAAACACCACCACCGGATTCTTGCCGCCGAGTTCGAAATGTACGCGTTTCAGAGTGTCGGCACCCTGTTTCATGATCATTGATCCGGTGCTGGATTCCCCGACAAAGGCAATGGCCTTGATGTCCGGATGTTCCGTCAGTCGTTTTCCGGCTTCTTCGCCAAATCCGTTCACAAGGTTCCAGACGCCTGCCGGCAGGCCGGCTTCATGGGCGATTTCGGCCAGTATGCGCGCGGTCAGGGGGCTGAATTCTGCGGGTTTGTGCACGACGGTGCAGCCGGCTGCCAGTGCCGGGGCAATCTTCCACGTCGACAACATGAAGGGCGTATTCCACGGGGTGATCACCCCCACGGGGCCGATCGGCACGCGGGTGGTCACATTCATCAGGGTAGGTGACTGCAGTTGCTGGCCATCCCGCGCGGCGGTGACCTTGTCGGCAAAGAAGCGGAAATTTTCGGCACCGCGCAGCGCAGCTTTGGACATGAAGCGCAGGGCTTGTCCCGTGTCCCAACATTCGCACATAGCGATTTCTTCAGCGCGTTCCACAATCAGGTCTGCAATCCGGTGCAGGATCTTCTTGCGCTCGAGCGCAGGCATATCACGCCAGACAGGAAAGGCATCGCGCGCAGCCCTGGCTGCGGCATCGATGTCATCGTTGTTGCCGCGTGCGACCTGGCAGATCAGGCTTTCATCTACGGGCGAGGCGTTTTCGAAGGATGCCCCGGAAAGGGCTGGTTGGCTGGTGCCATTAATCAGGTTCAGGATTCCATCGGTGCGGAACCGTTCCAGATAAGCGGAGAGTTTGTCGATATTGGCGGGCAGGGCAGTCATTGAGAGGTGCCTTTCTTGAGATGGTCGCGGATGGAGCCGGTCTTGGGGGACAGCTCGGCGTCGATGTCGCGCATCTCAAAGGACAGCGCGATGGAATGGGTTTGCATGGTCGGCGTCAGAAAGGTTTTCGCCGCGGCAAAGATCTGGGCGCTGGCGCGTTTGCGGGTCTCTAGATCGCGCCCGGCACGCAGCCTTACTGAAATATCGATGTAGCCGTGATCCGAGTTGCCGTCGGCGATCGACACGTGATCAGCCCGAAAGGCGCGCACCCGGATGCCGGCCAGCGGAAATACACCGGTTTCGATCATTGCGTTGCGCAGGGTATCGCAGAGCGCGGGCATGTCGATCCGGTCCTCCATGTTGGCGGAATAGTCGATGCTGAGGTGGGGCATGAGAATCTCCGGCTTGATATATCGTTAACATGTGTAGCAGTTTGAAATCAACTTGTCAAACTCGGAAAAAATACCGCTGCCGATTGCCTTTGCGAGCGAGGGGGGTGATAATTGCGTATGAACACACGACTGCCTTCAACGTCCCGATCTTTGCCGATCGCTTTGCTGCGCGCGCGCGAGCAGGTGATGGGACCCATACGCGCGATGTTGAGCGAATCCGATGTGACCGAACAACAGTGGCGGGTCCTGCGGGTTTTGGAGGAAGACGGGCCGATGGAGCCGACGCGCATTGCCGAACTGGCGTGTTTGTTGTTGCCTAGCCTGACCCGTATCCTTCAGAAGCTGGAAGAAAAGCAGTTGATCAGCCGCGAGCGCGACACCGTGGATCGCCGCAAACAGGTGGTTCGGATTTCAGAAGCCGGATCGGCACTGATTGCGACAAATCTGGAGGCCAGCGTCGCGCTGATGGACAACGTCCGTCACCGTATGGGGCAGGACCGATATGAGGCGTTGTTGGATCTGTTGAACGAGTTGGACCAAATCGGCGACTCGGACGTGTAAAGTAGATGATTGGCGATGTTTCGGATGCGGTTCCTGGCGCAGGTCGATAGGTTGATGACGCGAACGGCGTAGAACGTTGTGTGTTCCAGATAACGCTTGAAAACACCTGATATTGGAGGGTGAAATTGCGTTATCTAACTGTTTTTGTGACGAAATCAACGACGATCCCGATTGCAGAGGCTTGGTTCCCCTGGTCGTGACTGTTCGCAACATACTGTGAAATAGTCGCAAACAGGGCAGTCCGTGACCGAAATCGCCCTGTGATTTCTCCCGGTTCTCTCCAACTCTGGTGGAGAATTGAGAGAGGACACCATGCGGTATTCCGGTCTGAAAGTGATCAAGGAGGCCCTGACGGGCCACAAGGGATGGCGCCCGGCCTGGCGCGATCCGGAACCCAAAAAAAGCTATGATGTGATCATCATTGGTGGCGGTGGCCACGGGTTGGCTACGGCCTATTACCTATCAAAGGTCCATGGCATCACCAATGTCGCGGTGATCGAAAAGGGGTATATCGGCGGCGGCAACGTCGGTCGGAACACCACGATTATCCGCTCGAACTATTTGCTGGATGGCAACGAGCCTTTTTACGAGCTGTCGCTGAAGCTATGGGAAGGGTTGGAGCAGGACTTCAACTATAACGCCATGGTCAGCCAGCGCGGTATTTTGAACCTGGTGCATACGGATGCACAACGGGACGCGGCGCGGCGGCGCGGAAATGCGATGATTCTGAACGGATCGGACGCCGAGCTGCTGGACGCCAACGGTGTAAGGTCGATGTATCCGTTCCTGAATTTCGACAATGCACGGTTCCCGATCAAGGGCGGTCTGCTGCACCGTCGCGGTGGCACGGTGCGCCACGATGCGGTGGCCTGGGGTTATGCCCGTGGCGCCGACATGCGTGGCGTCGATATCATTCAGAACTGCGAAGTTACGGGCTTCAAGATCGAGAACGGCAAATGTCTCGGCGTGGAAACCTCCAAAGGGTTCATTGGCGCCAAGAAAGTGGCCTCTTGTGTCGCGGGATCTTCCAGCCGGGTGATGGCGCAGGCAGGAATGCGCCTGCCAATCGAAACCCACGTTTTGCAGGCCTTTGTTTCAGAGGGTCTGAAGCCGTTGATCGACGGGGTCATCACCTTTGGCGCAGGTCATTTTTATTGTAGCCAGTCAGACAAAGGCGGTTTGGTGTTCGGCGGTGACCTGGACATGTACAATTCTTATGCTCAACGCGGCAACCTGCCGGTGGTCGAAGATGTCGTCGAAGGCGGCATGGCGCTGATCCCGGCGCTGGGCCGGGTGCGGTTGCTACGCTCGTGGGGCGGCGTCATGGACATGTCGATGGATGGGTCTCCCTTTATCGACAAGACCCATATCGACGGGCTCTATTTCAACGGTGGGTGGTGTTATGGCGGGTTCAAGGCGACCCCGGCGTCAGGTTGGTGCTATGCGCATCTTTTGGCGACCGACACCCCGCACGAAGTGGCAACGGCTTACCGACTCGACCGGTTCCGTTCGGGCCGCATGATTGACGAAAAGGGCGTTGGCCCTAATCCGAACCTGCACTGAAGGAGGGATAACAGATGATCATCAACCATCCGATCCTGGGCCCCCGCGATGCACAGGAATTCACCTATCTGGGCGACGCCAGCCTGATCGACCGGCCCGATTGGCAGGCCGATGACGCGGCGGACCAGTTCCATGACTATGTCTATCTGCGTGACAACCCGGCGGGCATCCACCGCGAATTGTGGTTCCATGAACAGGGCGACCGGTCCTGGCTGGTGGTGACGCGCAATACGCTGACCCACGAGATTTCCAAAGTCGAATTGGCCCGTGATGTGGCCCGCGCACGGGGGCGGAGCAAATGACCCAATCCAATCGTTTGTCTGGTGGTCTGATCGACCGCAGCAAGGTGATGAATTTCACCTTTGATGGCAAGAAATTCCAGGGCTTCGAGGGCGACACATTGTCGTCGGCCCTGTTGGCCAACAACGTGCGCCTGATGGGGCGGTCGTTCAAATATCACCGTCCGCGTGGCCCGCTGACTTCGGGGTCCGAAGAACCCAACGCTTTGGTTGAGTTGCGCAATGGCGGACGGCAGGAGCCGAACACCCGTGCCACCGTGGCCGAGCTGTATGACGGGATGGAAGCCAATTCGCAGAACCGCTGGCCGTCTCTGGAACGCGACTTCATGTCGATCAACGACCGGTTCTCGAATTTTCTGACCGCAGGGTTTTATTACAAGACCTTCATGTGGCCCGCCGCTTTTTGGGAGCGCGTGTACGAGCCGATTATCCGCAAGGCCGCCGGCCTGGGGTCGGTCAGTCGCGAAGACGACCCGGATAGCTATGACAAGGGATTCCTGCATTGCGATCTCTTGATCATCGGTGCAGGCCCATCCGGTCTGGCTGCGGCATTGACTGCTGGTCGGACAGGCGCGCAGGTGATTCTGGCCGAGGAAGATTTTATCCTAGGGGGGCGTCTGAATGCTGAAACCCAGGGTCTGGGCGACATGTCCGGGGCCGAATGGGTCGCCAGCGCGCAGGCCGAGCTGGCCGGATTGGACAATGTTCGGATCATGCCGCGGACCACGATTGTGGGGGCGTATGATCATGGGGTCTATAGTGCGCTGGAAAAAGTATCCGACCACGTGATCGCACCAGAAACCGGCAAAGCCCGTCAGATCCTGTGGCGAATCTATAGCAAACGCGCGATCCTGAGCGCCGGTGCCACCGAACGCCCGATTGCGTTCGAAAACAACGACCGTCCTGGCATCATGCTGGCCGGTGCTGTGCGTGCTTATGCCAATCGCTGGGCGGCTGCGCCTGGGGAATACGCGGCTGTCTTTACCAATAATGACGACGGCCACCGCACCGCGGTCGACCTGATGGCCAAAGGGGTCAAGATCACGGCCGTGATCGATACCCGCGCCGATGCGCCGTCGATTTCCGGGGCCGAAGTTTTGGCCGGGGCACAAGTGATCGATACCAAAGGGCGTCTGGGGCTGGAATGGGCCACGGTTCGTCTGGCCAATGGCACGACCCGAGATGTGCGTTGTGATGTGTTGGCGGTGTCGGGCGGTTGGAATCCCAACGTGCATCTGACCTGCCACCAGCGCGGCAAACCGGCGTGGCGTGAAGACATCGCGGCCTTTATTCCGGCAGGCGACATCCCCACAGGTATGAGCGTCGTTGGCGCGGCCAATGGTGATTTCTCCACCGCATCCGCGTTGAAAACTGGTGCCGATGGCGCTGTCACTGCGCTGTCGGATCTGGGGATTGCGGCCACCGCTGCCGATCTGCCCCAGGCAGAAGACGCCCCGATCAATGTGACGCCCTTCTGGTTCGTCAAGGAAGGCAAAGGCCGGGCCTGGTTGGATCAGCAGAACGACGTCACTGTCAAGGACGTCAAACTGGCGCATCAGGAGAACTTCAAATCGGTCGAACACCTCAAGCGGTACACCACGCTGGGGATGGCGACCGACCAGGGCAAGACATCGAACATGGGTGGTCTGGCGATCATGGCCGAACTGGCAGGGAAACAGATCCCCGAGGTTGGCACCACCATTTTCCGCCCACCCTATACACCAGTGTCGTTCGGTGCCTTGGCTGGTCGCGCGGTCGGTGCGGATTTCCGTCCGACCCGTAAGACACCCAGCCACAAATGGGCGCTCGAGAATGGTGCGACATTCGTCGAGGTCGGCATGTGGTTGCGCGCCCAGTGGTTCACCAAACCCGGTGAAACCCATTGGCGCCAGTCGGTAGACCGCGAAGTTATGCAAACCCGGAAATCGGTCGGCATCTGCGACGTAACCACGTTGGGCAAGATCGACGTACAAGGCAAAGACGCTGCTGAATTCCTGAACAAGATCTACGCCAATGCGTTCGGCAAACTGGCCGTGGGCAAGGTCCGGTATGGTCTGATGCTGCGCGAAGACGGCATTGCCTATGACGATGGCACCGCCGCACGGTTCGCCGAGGATCATTTTGTGGTGACCACGACAACGGCCAATGCGGTTGTGGTCTATCGCAACATGGAATTCGCGCGCCAGTGTCTGTACCCGGACATGGATGTTCAATTGATTTCCACGACCGAGGCCTGGGCCCAGTTTGCCGTGGCCGGCCCCAATGCGCGCAAGTTGCTGCAAAAGGTGGTGGACCAGGACCACGATCTGTCCAACGAAGGGTTCCCCTTTATGGCCTGTGGCGAGGTCACGGTCTGTGGCGGTCTGCGGGCGCGCCTGTTCCGGATCTCCTTCTCGGGTGAATTGGCCTATGAGATCGCGGTTCCGACCCGTTATGGCAACGCCATGATGGAGAAGCTGATGGAAGCGGGCGAGGAATTCGACGCGGTTCCATACGGAACCGAAGCGTTGGGTGTCATGCGGATCGAAAAGGGCCACGCAGCAGGAAACGAGCTGAATGGCACCACATCGGCGCTGAACCTTGGTATGGGTCGTATGGTCAGCAAGAAAAAAGACTGTATCGGCAATACCCTGAGCGAACGCGAAGGTATGAATCAAGAAGGCGCGTTGATGTTGGTGGGCTTCAAACCGGTCAACAGCACCGACAAGGTATTGGCGGGGGCGCATCTGATGAACGCCACAGGCGAGGTCAACGCAAAGACCGACCAAGGCTATATCACTTCGGCAGCGCATTCTCCGATCCTGGGGTCATCGATCGGCATCGGGTTCCTGAAAAACGGTGGAGAGCGCAAGGGTGAAGTCATTCGCGCGGTAAACCCGCTGGAAGGCAAGGACATCCAGGTCGAAGTCGTCAGCGCGCATTTTGTGGATCCGGAAGGGGAGCGTCTTCGTGGGTAATTCAGGGCATACATTGAAACCAATCACGCCGCTGGGGGGCGCTGAGCCGAAGGTTGACGCCTTTCCCGGGTTGATCATCACCGAACGTGTCGATCGGGCGCTGGCTTCACTGGCCGGGCGTCAGGGGCAGGAGGCTGCAGCAGCCTCTGCCGCGCAGGGTCTGTTGGGCATGGCGTTGCCCGAGGCAGCACGCTGGAGCATGGCAGGCGATTATATGGCCTGGTGGATGGGGCCGGATCTGTGGATGGTCGATGCTCCCCATGACAGCCATGAAAATCTGGCTGGCATGATCAAAGGTGTAACCGGCGATGCCGCTTCGGTGGTTGAACAGACCGATGGCTGGTGCCGGTTCGACGTGGATGGAAGCCGAGCGGTCGAAGTGTTCGAACGTTTGTGCAACGCCAATCTACGGGACGCAGAAACCGGCGCAGCGACCCGCGCGTCGATGGAGCATCTGGGCGTGTTTGTTCTGTGTCTCGACGCAGGCAAGACATTTGCCGTCATTGGGCCGCGATCATCTGCCGGGTCACTACATCACGCGTTGGTGGCTATGGCGAAATCGGTGATCTGATAATCCAGGCACACCATGTTGAAACCCCGCCAGATCATTCCGGCGGGGTTTTTCGTTTCAGCGTCATGATTGCACTGTAAAGGCTTCGGCTGCGCCCGACGTGGCCCATGCCCGGCATCGATCGACAAAACCGCTGACCACGCGGCGGGGGTTTGACTTGTTGTACCCGACGGCTACCGTCAATGGCGTGCCCGCGTCGCTGATCGGGCGGGCGTCCAATGTATCCCCTGCATAGCTGACATGGGTGGCCGGGCGCATGTGCAGGACCGCATACCCCATCCCGGCCCCAACCAGCGAGCGCACCATTTCTGTTGTGTTGGCCTGAATGACGGTTTTGGGTTGGCGCCCCAGGGTGGCAAACAGATGGCGGTAATAGTCGGTGACCATCGGACGATTTAATGCCACCATTGCCAGGGCAGACAGATCAGACAGGCTGACTGTGGTTTGGGCACATAATGGATGACCCGCAGGCAGCAACGCATACGCGGGTGGATGCAGCAGCGGTTCAAATTCGATGTGGGGGTGGGTGCCATCCGGCACAAACAGGATCGCATCGAACCGCCCTTCGATCAGGCCGGATTGGGCGGCGTCATTGTCGCATTCTGTCAGGATCAGCGACACGTCGCCGGCGGGTGGTACCAATCCCGACAGAATGCTGGGCAGAAACGCGGGCGCAACAGGCGCATAATACCCCAACCGCAAAGTCCCGCCGAGCCCCTGTTTCAAATCCCGACCTTCGGCCAGAACAGCGTCATATTCTTCCAGAAGATGGGTGAATTTATGCAGCATTTCACGGCCCGCGCGGGTGGGTTCAATCCCACGGGCCCGGTGCCGGGTCACCAGTTGCAGCTGAAAATGTGCTTCGATCTGGTCCAGTGCTGCGGCCACGGCCGAGGGGGCCACATGCAGGGTCTCAGCCGCGCGGGAAATATTGCCATGTGTCAGCGCAGTCGCGAAATAGCGCATGGCCTTAAGTGTGATCTGCATCCATACCTCTGAAAATCAGATAAAGTTCATCATCATTTTCCGTTTTTCAAATGATAGCTGTTGGGTCACCTTTTGGGAAACACCAAAAGGACATCGCAATGAGCAATGCAGAATTGAAAGGGTGGAACCATCTGCCCGATGTGCCGATCCAGACTTCGCCCTTGATGCAATGGCCACCGCGCCCCATTGCGGCGATTAAATGGTGGCTGGGCGGCTGGTTTCTGATCTCGGAAAAGCTGATCATTGTCGGGATTGCGTTTGTCTGTTGGACCTGGTTCCAACCGCCCCTGGAACAAACCGCGACGCTGTCGTGGGAGTGGATCCTGCCGATGTACCTGCGAAATATGGTGCTGATGGCCAGCGTCGCTGGTGCGTTGCATCTGTTCTTTTACACATTCACGGCACAGGGCAAGCGGCTGAAATATGACCCGCGCCCGTTGATGAAGAATGGCCGCCAATTCACGCTGGGCGGGCAGATCCGGGACAATATGTTCTGGACGCTGGGGAGCGGTGTGTTTTTCTGGACTGCGTATGAGGTGTTGTTGTTCTGGGCCATGGGGAATGGGTATGCGCCGGTTCTGTTGTGGGCTGACAACCCGATCTGGTTTATCGCGCTGTTCTGGCTGATCCCGATCTGGGAGAGCTTTTGGTTCTACTGGATTCACCGGCTGTTGCATGTGCCGTTTCTGTACAAACACGTGCACGCCCTGCATCACCGCAATATCAATGTTGGCCCCTGGTCGGGCATGTCCATGCATCCGGTCGAACATTTGATCTTTCTGGGCTCGTCCCTGATCCATTTCATTGTGCCGTCCAGCCCGGTGCACATTCTGTTCCATTTGCAGTTCAATTCGCTGACCGCGGCTACCACGCATACTGGCTTCGAAGGGCTGCTGATCAAGGATCAGAACCGACTACGGCTGGGGACATTCCACCATCAGATGCACCACCGGTATTTCGAGTGTAACTATGGGTCTCTCGAAGCGCCCTGGGACAAGGCGTTTGGGTCTTTCCATGACGGTACTGTCGAGGATGACGAGAAGATCAAGATCCGTCGCAAACGGATTGGGAACGGGTGATGCCCAGTTCTATGCTTTGGGCCTTGCGAGTTTGCGCATAAGAGACAGGTCGCACTGCGTAGCATGGCCCATGGCGCGTTTGATCCCAGGGAGCATCGCGGCTCCGTTCATGGCAAAAGACAGCTCGATCAGGCCAGCTTCGCCATATGCCCGGACCACCGCCGCGCGGGCGTCCGGGTCGTCCTGACGCTCGGCGGTGATGGCGGTGGCCAGACGCAGAACTGCGCACAGGTTGTCGGACAAAGCGGCCTCATCTGAACCAAGCACCGCGTCGATTGTTGAATGCGGCACGTCGGCTGCCACCGCAAGATTGATCTCGGCCTCGACACATGTCCCACAATCTGCGGCTAGGGCCCCGCAAAGTCGGGCTGTGTGATAGGCGTCAGGTGGCACGTTCCGGTTCGGATCGAGAAATCCGAAAATGCGGTTATAGCGCATGAGCAGGGAGAACTTAGTTTGCGCAATCTGGTGAACGTAGTCTAGAGAAACACCGATCCGGCGTTCGCTGCTGCGGATCAAATAGGTAGCAATTGCGGTCAGCACATTCGGCTCCACTTTAAACGAATACATCAATGAGATGAATGTATCTTTGGGAGCCAGAGCCTCCCAGCCGATATGCGGCGGATCCGCCGGGTTTGCGTCAGCTCAGACTGACGGGATCGGCCGGTTGTCCTGCACCCGGAACAGGTTCACGTTCCGGCGTTCCTCTTGCGGGGTGACGCCGAAGCTGTCGCGGTAATGCTGGGAAAGGGTCGACGACGTGGCATAGCCCACTGCATTCGCAATCGACGTGATCGAGTCGCGGGAATACATGACCAATTGGCGCGCTGCGTTCATGCGAAGGGTCCGGTAATACAGTGCCGGGCTTTGCCCGGTGGCGGATTTGAAGCTGCGTTCCAGTTGGCGCGGAGAGACCCCGATTTCACTGGCGATATCGCGGATAGACACCGGGTGCTCCAGATTGTCGGCGAAGATTTCGACTGCCTTGGCCACCGGGGGCGGCAGGCTGTCGGCGGTGCTGTCGGTCTTGAACGCGGGGATCTTTTGGCGAACCCCTTCGGCCCGAACCAGCGGGTGCTGAAACCAACAGGCGACTTCGGTCATCACCGCGTCGCCCATCGTCTGTTCGATCAACTTCAGCGACAGATCGAACATCGCAGCCGCGCCGCTAGCAGTGAACCGGCGCCGGTCCAGAACGATCACGTCGTCCACAGTTTCCAGTGACGGGAATTCCGCCTGAAACGCGGCCTTGTAACACCAATGGACGGAACAGGTGTGTCCTTCGATCAGCCCGGAGCGGGCCAAAGGAAACAACCCGCCCGAAGCAGACCCCATGATCACCCCGTGGCGGGCCAGGTGACGCAGCTTGCCGTTGGACGCCTTGGGGTCGCTGAATTTGCCCTGCGGGCTGGACATCAGGAACAGGACATTCAGGTCTTCGACCTCTTCCAGGGAACAGTCCGGTTGAAAGATAACATTGGCCGAAGCGTTCACTCCGCGCCCATCTTCGGACACCAATTTCCAGCGAAAGACATCCTTGCCCGCGATTTCATTCGCGGCCCGCAGCGGTTCGATCGCCGACGTCAGGCAGGCCATGGGAAAGCCCGGAAAGAGGAGAAAGCCCAGTGTCATGGTGTCATGGTGTTTCATGCGCGCAGTGTATCGCGCCTTGTCCCGGTAGCACAACGGCTAGAAACATAAGGTGGTGCGCACCGCAGGGACAGTGCGCACCACATCGGTCAATTCTGGAGATAGGATTCCAGCGAGTCGTCCAGCGCGTCTTTCCATGGTGTATGGTGCACAGGGGCAAGGGTGCCGGTAATGACCGATGTGTAGCTGTTGTTGCGGAAGGCCATGATGTCTTCGGCCTTGTGGCCCTTCCATTCAAAGAACGCCTGGCAGGCGCCGTCGATGTCAAAGCTGGGATAGTCGGTTTCCGCGACCAGTTCCTTGACGTATTCGGCCTGATATTTGATCGCGTATTTCACATCATCGGATGCTTCTTCGCGCTCTTCGCGTTCTTTGACGTCTGCCAGCAGGGCGTCTTTGCTGGCTGGAACGTCCAGCTTGCCCATGATTGCGTCACGAACCCACCAGGCCTGCGCGTCGAACATGTTAAACGTGAACCACTGATCCTGCATGCCCAGATAGAACATCTTGGGGTTATGGGCATAGACCACGCCTTTATACAGGTCTGCAGCCGCCAGACGGTTGGCGGTTTTCAGGCGCAGATCATCGGGCAGGAAGTTAAAGTAGTGCTTGTATCCGGTGCACAGAATAATCGAGTCGATCTGCTTTTCGGTGCCGTCGGTGAAAAAGGCGGTGTTTCCGTCGACCTTGATCAGGGCGGGCTTTTCTTCCCAGTTGTCTGGCCATTTGAACCCCATAGGGGCCGAGCGGTAGCAGCTGGTGATCGATTTCGCGCCGTATTTCCAGCACTGTGATCCGATGTCTTCGGCTGAATAGGACGACCCCATGACCAGGATGTCCTTGCCCGCAAATTCGCGTGCGTCGCGGAAATCATGGGCGTGCAGAACGCGACCGTTAAAGGTGTCAAACCCTTCGTAGAATGGCACATTCGGGGTCGAAAAGTGGCCCGATGCACAGATTACGTGGTCGAAGTCTTCTTTGTACGTGCTGTCCGTGGCGTGATCATGCACGGTAATGGTGAAATTGCCGGCGTCTTCGTTGTATTCAACCCAGCGAATGGCACTGTTGAACCGGATCCAATCGCGAACATTGGCCTTTTTTACACGACCTTCGATGTAATCCATCAATACGGCGCGAGGCGGGTAGGACGCGATCTGCTTGCCGAAATGTTCTTCGAATGAATAATCGGCGAATTCCAACCCTTCCTTGGGGCCGTTGGACCACAGATAGCGATACATCGAACAGTGGACAGGTTCACCGTTTTCATCCAGGCCGGTGCGCCAAGTGTAGTTCCACAGGCCGCCCCAATCATCTTGCTTTTCAAAGCAGACAATCTCTGGAATCTCTTCGCCATTTTGGGCTGCAGATTGGAACGCACGCAGCTGTGCCAGGCCAGATGGGCCAGCACCGATGATGGCAACACGTAGTTTGGACATTGTCTTCTCCCTATTGGTATGGACCAATATTTTAGTTTGGTTCCTTTGGTCTGATCCAAATCAGTCCAAATTTGAACCTGTAAGTCAACCAATTTTCACGATAGGAATAAGAATTTCTGCTAAATAAGCTGGCAAGCGCCGATTTTGTTGCTAGTTTCGGGGTATGAGTTCATCAAGTTTCGCAAACCTTCTGGCCACTCGGGCCACAATGCCACGCCTTTCGGTGGGGATGTCAGAATCAGTCAACATCGGGTTTCTGGGCCCGTTGACCGGCCCGGTCGAGAGCTGGGGCCTGCCCGGATTGAACGGATGCCGCATCTGGGAAGACTGGCTGAACAAGGCCGGTGGTCTGCTGATCGGTGGGCGCCGTTACCCGATCAAAATCCATGCCTATGACTGTGGGTATGAGCCCGAACGGGCGTTGGAAGGTGCCGTTGAGTTGGTTCAGAAATACGACATCAAGCTGTTGATGATGTTGGGCGGGGATACATTCACACCAGTGCGGGATTTCCTGACACGCCAAAAGGTGCTGACTTCGACTTTGCTGCCATCTGACTTGTCACCGGATACGCCTTATCTGATCGCGCCGTCGGAATTGCACCCAATTTTCAACGTAACCGGAGTGGAATGGCTGGCCAAGAACCGACCCGAGTTGAAAACTGCGGCCATTTGCAGCCAGACGGATGAGATGGGGATGCCCTCGTTGGCCACGTATCGTGCGGCGTTCAAGGCTGCCGGGATAGAGCTGGTTAAAGAGGTGCAATACGCGCCGGATTCGACAGACCCGGCACCTATCGTTGATCCAATGCTGGCCTCTGGTGCAGACATTCTGTGCTGGTGTTCGTCATTCGCGCCGATGGTTCATGCCATGACGGAATATGCCTATGCCAAAGGGTTCGCAGGACAGCTGTTGTCCTGTACTTTTGACAATTATGATCGTCTGGTCGAACGGACGTCGCAGGAATTCATGGAAGGGGCCGTGTTTCAATTCCCGGATTTCGACGACCCGATGTTGCGTGAAAAAGCGTTCTTTTTCAATCGACCGCACGTCTTTTTCGAAGAGTACAATCGCCGTTTCCCTGACAGCTGGTCCGCTGTGAGTTGGGAATATGCGGCGATCCTGGATATTTGGCACGCCGCTGTTGAAAAGGCCGGTTCGGTACACCCCATGTCGGTTCTGGCAGCTATGAAACAGCTGGGACATGTCACGCATGCGTTCGGACCTGCCCAGTGGTGGGGCGAAGATATGTTTGGAATATCAAATGCTTTGATCGGAGATTGGCCGATCGTGACCATCTCTGGCGGCAAGGCCAAGATCGTTGATTTTGGATCGATTCCCGAATGGTTAAAGCAGAATGGTGGGGTTCTGAAACGCGAAATGAGCAGCTTGGGACAGCTATGGCATCAACGATTGGAGACCGAAGTGCCACGCCCTGGGCTGACACGACGGTCGATTGTCGATCAGGTTTCCTGAAGCAGCAGCTTTTGTTCTTCGATCAGGTGCAGCTTGATAAATTCCACAGCTGATTCCACATCACGCGATGCGATGGCGTTGAACAAGGTATTGTATCGTTTTTGATATTCCTGGATCCGTTGCGGGGTCAGGTGGCGACGGCGCAGCGCCGTGCGATAGCTCAGGCGGCAGGCTTCGATTGACAGCTCATAACAGGACGCCAGCAACGGGTTGCCAGTCCCTTCGGCAATCTTGCGATACAGGTTCTCTTCCTGTTCGATGAATTCGGCGGCATCGGTTCGCACGGTTTCGATACGTGACAGCACCTGATCCAGCTCGTCGATCTGGCGCGGGTTCATGTTGATCACAGCCAAGCGCACCATTTCGGGCTCTAGAATGCCGCGCACGACCAGCAGGTCCAGAGGAGAGGTCTCCTTGGCCAGTGAGGAATAGGGGCTCTCTGGTTTTGGGTCTGAATGGAATTTGACGAAACTGCCCGATCCAGGCCTGCGATGAATGACATCGCGGCTTTCCAGGACATCCAACGCCTCGCGGACAGTATTGCGGGCAACGCCCAATTCCGATGCCAGAGTGCGTTCCGACGGGAGGCGCGTATCTACAGGGTAATTTCCGGCCTTGATCCGTGCAAACAACGTGTCGATCACAACTTGGACCGTTGCCCCGACCGAATGGGTGGTCAGGATCTGAGTTGTCGTGGCCGTATCTTCATTTCGCATTGTGTGTACTCGGCGGGTTGCCTCAGAGAATCTGAATGATTTGCCGCAGGCGATGGTGGCTGCTCATAACTGGTGTTTCGATGCTTTCGCAAGCTAACGATCCTTGTTCAGTGCCTAAACGATAGGCGTCGCTCATTGAATTGGCAAGTGTGTAGGGGCAATTGGTCTCTTAATTGGTACTTGTTGCGCGGCTGTGCGTGGTTGGAAAATATCGCGTAATAACAGGAAGGTATTGCCACAGTTCTTGCCCGGAACGTTATCTGGTTCCTGAATTGGTTCTAAAAGATGTACCAAAAAGAAATAAAATTTCTTGTTGGTGAAAGAACCTTCTGCTAGCGTCGAGCTGAGACCAAACCAATTTCCTCAAACTGGTTCAGTGGTGCCTTATTGGTTCTGTGAGCTGTGAAATTGAAAAAACGAGACGCCAAAAGGCGACAGGTCTCACATCTTTTCTGGCCGCTTGGAACGCAGGCGGTACCAACACGGGAGAATGAAATGATTTCCAAGATCGTGAAGTCCGGATTGACCAGGCGGACCTTCCTCAAATCGACGGCAGCCACGGCGATGAGCGCTGGCTTGCCCGGTATGTCGCTTGCGGCGGGGGATACAATCAAGATCGGCTTTCTGGCCCCACTGACCGGCGCGGTCGCCGCATGGGGGAAACCCGGTCTGGACGGGTGTGAGATCTGGGCCGAACGCGTTAACGCGGCTGGCGGGATCAAGCTGGACGATGGGATGCACAAGGTTGAATTCGTGTCCTATGACAACGAATACGATCCAGCCAAGGCCCGCACAGGCGCGACCAAGCTGATCCGCGAAGATGGTGTCAGCTTTATCATGATGCTGGGTGGAGATACTTGGCCCGGCGTGCAACCGGTTGCTGACAAGACCGGCATGTTGTTTTCGACCCTGTTGCCGTCTGATCTGTCACCGGACACCAACACGCTGATTGCGCCTGCCGAAGTGCACCCGATCTATAATGTGACTGGTGTTGAATGGTTGGCGGAAAACAAACCCGACCTGAAAACCGCAGTGATGTGCGCCCAGGATGATGCGCTGGGTCTGCCATCTGTTGCGACCTATTTGGCCGCGTTCGAGGCCGCGGGCATCGAAATGCTGGACGACCCGCTGTTGTTTGACCCGGCCACTACCGACTTTGCGCCAGTCGTGACCCGTTTGATCAGCAAAAACCCGGACATCGTCTGTTTGGATACCTGTTATTCAGATTACGTGCATCCAATCGCGGAACAATTGTACCAACAGGGTTTCAAGGGACAGATCATCAGCTGTACGGCCGACTTCTATGACCAGATGATTGCCAAGACCTCGGAAGAGTTCATGGAAGGATTCATCTTCCAGTTCCCCGATTTCGATGACCCGGCCCTGAACGCGGACAATATCAACTTTACCGATCCCAATGGGTTCTATGCCGAATTCAACAAACGCCATCCCGGACAATGGGGAGCGGTAAGTTGGGAATATGCCTCGATCATGGACCTGTGGAAGGCTGCGGCTGAAAAAGCAGGGTCAGCAGATCCGGATGCTGTAACAACAGCAATGAAGGATGGCGGCAAGGGTGCCCATGCCTTTGGCGATGCGGCATGGTGGGGTACCGAACTGTTCGGGATCGACAATGCGCTGGTCGGTGACTGGCCAGTTGTTGCGATCGAAGGAGGCAAAGCCCGGATCAAAGGATTCCGTTCGATCCCCGATTGGTACGCCAAACACGGCGATCTGCTGATCAAGCACATGAAGGCATACGACCAGATGTGGGATCAGCGCAGCTGATCACCCCGGCCTAAGCCTCAAGGCGGTGCAGGACAACCTGCACCGTGTATCGACTACATATAGAGACTTTTCCGATGTTGGAACTTCTGGCGCAGACCGGCCTCAATGCCGTGTATGCTGCGAGCTACATTTCTCTCGTTGCCGTGGGACTTGTGCTCATCTTTGGTGTCATGGGGGTTGTTAACTTTGCCCATGGCGAGCTTTTCATGGCGGGTGCCTACGCAATTGTGGCGCTCTATGCAAAAATGCATGTGCCGTTTTTCGTCGCTGTTGCAATCGGCCTTGTCTTTGTGGGCTGTCTGGGTCTGCTGATGGAGCGGGCGCTGTTTCGACCACTCAAGGACAATCCGCTGGGCGGGTTGGTGGCCTCGATCGGGTTCCTGATGATCCTTCAGGCCCTTGCGGTCATGGGGTTCGGCGTTCGGATGGAACATATTCCACCGGTCACACAGGAAGTGATTCAATTTTCGGACAAGGTACGTCTGCCGGTTGCCCGGCTGTATGTGATCGTCGCCAGCGTCGCGCTGCTGAGCGTCCTTTGGTATTTCCTGAAACGGACCAAATTCGGCTGGGCGCTGCGCGCATCGGCCCAGGACCCAGAAGCGGCGGCACTGCAGGGGATTTCGATCACCCAAACTGCCAAGATTGCCATGTTCATTGGTGCCGGTCTGGCGGGAATTGCGGGTGCATTGACTGCCCCCTTGGTGTCCGTGAACCCGCATATGGGGCATTCCGTGATCGTAACCGCATTTATCGTGATCATCGTGGGCGGGGTTGGCTCGCTCGAAGGGGCGATCATTGCCTCGGTCGCGTATGCCTTCGTTCATACCTTTGTGACCACCTTTTATGATGGTGTGCTCGCCGACATAACCGGGCTGTGTCTGATGCTGATTGTGCTGATCGTGAAACCGACCGGCCTGTTTGGGAGTGCGGATCGTGCCTAAGTTACTGATATGGATTGCGGTGCTGGTCGGGCTTGTTCTCCTACCGCACGGGCTCAGCTTTTCGCAGCAGGAAATTCTGGTCTTCTTGACAATCAACGTGCTGCTGGTTGCCTCGTACCGTCTGTTGACGCTGACCGGAGAGTGGTCTTTGGGACACGTGGTGATCATGGGCGTGGGGGCTTATACTTCGGCTCTCTTGACCAAGAAGTTTGGCGTCTATGTTCCGGTTTCGATGCTTTTGGGGGGGATTTCTGCGGCTCTGATCGCGGTGGTTCTATCGTTCCCATTGTTCCGGATGAAAGGGTTCTATTTTCTGATTGGTTCGTTCGCAGCGGGTGAAATCATTCGTTTGTTGTGGAAGCGGTTTCGCGACCCGTTTGGCGGTGCCAAAGGGATCAAGGGGATCGACCCGATGCCCGATTTCTCGGTCGGTTTCTACCAGTTCGATTTCTTTGAACCCACCTCCTATTACTACTTTGCCGCTGTCGTGGTTGCTGTCTGCCTGTGGATACTGTGGCGGATTGAGAAGTCGCCGGTTGGCCTGACCTTCCATGCGGTTCATTGGCAGGACAAACTAGCCCAGGCTTCGGGGGTTAATGTTCGCGCTTACCGCACGTTGGCCTTTGCCATTGCATCAGGGTTTGCGGGGATTTCGGGGGCGCTGTTGGCGCATTACATTGGAACGATCAATCCCAACGCCTTTGACATCGACCTGATGGTCTATGTGCTGACCTGGGCGATTGTTGGTGGCACCGCGACTTTCTATGGTCCGATCCTGGGCTGTGTGGTGCTGACTGTTCTGAACGAAATCGTCCTGCGCGAACTGGGCCTCGAACAGATGCGGCCGCTGATTTATGGCGCGATCATGATCCTGTCGATCCTGTTTTTGCCCAACGGCCTTGAAAGCATCGTCCAGAAAATCACCCAGAAAAAGGCCGCGAACGGTACCGCACAGAGGAGCCCGGCAGAATGACCAATTTCCTGGAAGTCAAAGACCTGACCATGCGGTTTGGCGGTCTGACCGCGGTGGATAACCTGTCGTTCAAGGTTGAACATGGCACAATCCACGGTTTGATCGGTCCAAATGGAGCGGGCAAGACCACGACCTTCAACATGATTTCGGGGTTCTACAAGCCGACCGAAGGACAGGTATTGTTGCGGGGTGAAGATATCTCGGGCCTGAAGATGCACGAAGTGGCCCGACGCGGTGTTGTGCGCACGTTCCAGCATTCGACTCTGTTTGCCGAGCTGACGGTGTTGGAAAACGCGTTGGTCGGGACACACATGCCGTTCCGTCCCAACATCTTTGCCGCCATCATCGGCTGGGATGCAGAGGATCGGCACGGAGCCGAAGCCCGGGCCCGCGAGGCTTTGGAGTTCTTTGGTCTGGATGGATTGTTGAGCGAACGTGCCGGAGACCTCAGCCACGGGCACCAGCGGGCGCTGGGCATGGCCGTAGCATATGCCAGCCACCCGGATGTAATCCTGTTGGATGAACCGTTCACCGGAATGAACCCGGAAGAAACACGCCAGATGATGGATTTGATGGAGCGGCTCAAGGCGGATGGTATCACCATCCTGATCGTCGAGCATGACATGCAGGCGATCATGGGGCTGTGTGACAATATCACCTGCATGAGTTTCGGGAAGTTTCTGGCCGAAGGTGGTCCCAAGGAAATCCGTAACCACCCTGCCGTCATTGAAGCCTATCTGGGAGGTGCACGCCATGTTGCTTGAGATGAAGAACATCGCCGTCAACTATGGCAAGATCAACGCCATTCGGGACATTTCTATTTCGGTTCCAACAGGCAAGATCGTGACCATTATCGGAGGCAATGGAGCAGGCAAGACCACAACATTGCGAGCGATGTCGGGTATGATGCCGATAACCAGTGGTGAGATCCTGTTCGAAGGCAAACGTATTGACCATTTGCCGGCACACAAGGTCGTGGCAAACGGTATCGCCCACGTGCCCGAAGGGCGGCGCGTCTTTCCCGATATGACGGTTGAGGAAAACCTGCGAACCGGCGCATTTCTACGGAATGACAAGGAGGGTGTGGAGACCGACCTGGAGGGGGTCTTTGACCGCTTTCCACGCTTGCGTGAGCGTCGGACCCAGCTGGCCAAAACCATGTCCGGTGGGGAGCAGCAGATGTTGGCGATCGGGCGGGCCTTGATGTCTAAACCTCGTCTTTTGCTGATGGATGAACCGTCGATGGGGCTGGCACCGGTGATCGTCGAAGAGATCGCCCAGATTGTCGAAGAGATCAACGAACAGGGCCTGTCTGTGGTGCTGGTCGAACAAAACGCCGAATTGGCGCTGGAACTGGCAGACTATGCCTATGTTCTGGAAACCGGAAACGCAGCTTTGGAGGGACCCGCAAATGAGCTTCACGATAACGAACACGTTCGAGCCGCTTATCTGGGGATTTAAGCCTGACAGCGATATGAAAGTTGCGCTGGAGGCTGGTTGGACACGATCCGATGTGATCTGGGAGCGGCTGATGGAGCGTGCGCTTGCTGCTTGGGACGCGACACCGCGCAAGGCGTCGCGGTCACGGTCAGCACGCCTGTTCAAGCTGGCTGACCTGGTGGCGCGATACCGGTTTGACGCGACAGATGTACGGCGCGCTGCAAGTGTCGCAAATCTGGCGATTGTGGAGCAGGCCAGGGGCAATCACGCTGCATCCGAGACGTATCAGAAACAGGCCCTCCAAATCTGGAAGGGGGCACATCATGCGGTTCAGAATATGCGGGTGTTGCCCCGCAGTCGTTCGTCACTGTTCCATTTGCGAATGGAAGCCCTGCACCGCGATACCTTTCACAATAATCTCAAGACGCGCATTGGGTTGATCGCTGATGAAACTGAAATGACACTGCGTGAATTGACCAGCGGGCGCCCATCCGGGCACCGCCACGCGTCTCGTTGGCGGGGAGAACGTCCCAATGTCTATGATGACACCCGCAAGATATTGGGGGCCTGTTTGTTGATCCTGGATGCATGACGCGCATCGCTTTCCTCTTTTTATCCCAGACTGGCCGGGCTACGTATGTGCCCGGCCTTTTTTCCTCCGGAGAAACGCCAAAGAAAGAGGCAGGAAAGAAACAGGTTGCGTTTGTATGGAAATTCTCCAATCCTAGTAATGACAGTAAAATAATTTTCAACAGAGTGTGCCGCGCAGAAAGACTTTCAGCTTTCACCCTCACCCGAACGAGTGCGGAGCAAAATACAAGGAAAACTCAGAGTGGCCAAACCAAAAGAAGAGTCATCAACGGCACCTGCAAACCTGTCCCAGGATCCACATCGGGTTCGCGAAGGGTCGGAAAAAGTTCTGGAAGTCGCGATCGGGCGCGAAGTTCGAGCCTTTCGCAGACAGCAGGGGATTACCGTTGCGGAATTGGCCAATCTGACTGGGCTGTCGATTGGAATGCTTTCCAAGATCGAAAACGGGAACACATCGCCGTCTCTGACAACCTTGCAGCTTTTGGCCAATGCGCTGAGCGTGCCAATAACGTCCTTTTTTCGCCGTTTTGAAGAGCAACGGGACGCGGTGCACACAAAAGAAGGCGCTGGTGTCGAGATGGAACGCGCGGGTACGCGTGCCGGGCATCAATACAACCTCTTGGGTCATCTTGGAGCCAATGCGAGTGGTGTCGTGGTCGAACCCTATCTGATCACCCTGTCTGAAACATCCGACGTCTTTCCAACCTTCCAACACGAAGGGATTGAGATGCTTTACATGTTGGAGGGCGAGGTGAATTATCGTCATGGAGATCAGGTGTTTGCCCTTAAACCCGGGGATACACTGTTCTTTGACGCTGATGCTCCGCACGGACCCGAAGTGCTCGTTGAACTGCCGGCCCGGTATCTGTCGATCATCTCATACCCACAGTCCAATTGACGAAGCGACAGGCCCGGAGGGCTCCCGTCCGTCGTTAGCCCCCATTCGGGGGCGTCCTCCCGTTGGGCCGTGCATCGCCGTGCGGTGCACGGCGATGCACGGCGCTGACACGGCCCCCAGCCCGTTAAACGGGCAGGGGGCTTGGCCCAACGCTGCACTGTCGTAGGGCGTCGCCATCAGACAGCGCAAGGGCGGGAGATTTCCGGTGATCTTGATGGGTGACAAACCAAAACTGCCGATGCGGGGGAGCACATCGGCAGTCAAAGGGCATTCGAAAACGGGGAGGCGTTGCCGAATGCCTGAGTTGAACCGGGTCAATCGTCCGGGAAAATACCGTCCGAGGTCGGAGCCCCATCATCGTATTGCGACAGCCATTCGACCATAAGAGGGCGATTGTCGATGAACCCTTTGTAGGTTGCCAGTTCCTCGGGCAAATCGCGGATGACACGGTGCAGGCGGCGGCCCCATTTGGGTACGCTGACCAGATCATTGAAGCTGCCCAGATACGCCCGGATCGGAAAGCAGATCGCGTTCGACCTTGGCAGGCGGAACAAAGTTTGCAGCTCAACCCGCAGGTGCTGTTTTTCACCGATGTTGTCCATGGTCAGCCCGGTCTTCATCGTCCCCCATTTATGATAGTTCTCGGGGCTGGTATCGAGCAGCGGATTCACGGTCATCGTCCAGTTCAGGCGGCGCACCGGCGCGCCCTGCTGTAGGTTCAGCAGGAATTTCAACGCACGCACAAAAATGCCCATTTCATTGGCCTTGGGCACGGGCGCATGCCATTCAAAGAAGTTCATGCCGATGTCGAAATCCAGGGACCAATCCGCCTGGGTAGTAACCATTCCGGCGTCCATCCACAGGTTGTCATCGCGTTGATCCAGAAGGGCAAAATCGCCTTGGGTTTGACGGGTGATATATTCCATCGGCCCATAGGGCAGGGTGCTTTCATCGAGGAAAGTGAAGGTGTCATCAATGCCCAGCGGCTTGTTGATCCAACGCCAGCGATCTCCGTCCTTGTGCAATTCGAACAAGTCCGGATAGTCGCGGGCTTTGGCCTCCATGATATATTCGACCAGATCCCAGCCTGCCAACGTCATATGCGGCAGCGATTGGCACCTCAGCGGGTCATCCGCCAGAACCTGGGCCCGGTCGCGCATCTCGGCGACATAGTGTTCATCGACGTCAAAGGCGAACTCGAAAGGTGAGCCCGGACGGGTTGATAGATGCGGTTCCAGATTCACCGAATACATGTAGCTGTCTTCGTGAAACGGAAAGGGGAAGCGTTGGATCGCTTTGGGTGAATTTCGAAACGTGAAATCGTCGCGAAAGGTTTCGTCGTTGAATTGAATCGTCATTGCGTCATCTCTCCCTTACCGGTCCAGAACCAGTGTCTTGCCCTCGAACCGCGACACGCAGGGCATGATAAGCTTGCCGCCTTCGCGTTGTTCGTCTGTCAGCCAATGGTCATAGTGGACCAGCTTGCCATCACATTCGACAACCGTGGTTTCGCACTGGCCGCATGCGCCACCACGACACAGATAGGGCGCATCCACATCGTTGGCTTCCAAAGCTTCGAGCAGTGACTGGTGCTCGCCGACCTGAATGATCTTGTTGGACTGGGCCAACTTCACTTCAAACGGTTTGCCGGAAGCAGGTGCAAGGAATTCTTCGGAATGAACGGCTTCTCGGGGCCAGCCCAGTTCTTCGGCAGTCTTGTGAACCCATTCGATCATGCCCTTGGGGCCACAAACATAGATATGGGTGCCCAATGGCTGCCCATCCAGCAAGGTTTCCAGATCTATGCGCTCGTTCTGATCATCGTGATAGATGTGTACCTTGTTGGCGTATTGTTCGCTCAACTCCTCGGCATAGGTGCCCAGCGATGCGGTGCGGACCGAGTAGTGCAGCTCGAACAAGCCATTGGTATGCGACAGCTGGGCCATTTGGGCGACAAAAGGTGTGATGCCGATGCCACCAGCCAGCATCAGGTGTTTTTTGGCGCGCAGATCCAGCGAAAACAGGTTCACCGGGTTGGAAATCACCATCTCCATGCCTTCACGGACATTGTTGTGCATGAATAGCGATCCACCGCGGCCTTCGTCGTCGCGGCGGACCGAGACCATATAAGCCCCGCGATCTGCCGGATCGGACATCAGCGAGTATGGGTTCAGGCGCGTCGTGCTTCCGTCTTGCATCTCGACAACCGTGTGTGCACCGCCAGAGAAGGTGGGCAGTTCACCGCCGCCGGTGCGGACAAATTTGAACCGGGTCACCAGGTCGTTGATCGGTTTGACTTCGGCCACGGTGACATTGATTTTGGCTGTTCCTGCGCTCATTTGAACACCTCCACTTGCGGGGGGACGTTGCCGGGGTCTTCGGCGTCGATGCAGACACCCTGGAATGCGGCCAGGCGACGGGAATAGTGATCACGCACGAACAGATTCAGGCCGCAGTGTGAACACACGAACGGGTCGGTGGTCACGTCTTCGGTGATGCCTTTGCAGTGCACACATTGCATGCGGCGTGCGGTTGATCCGCGGTGTTCTGTCTGAATGGCTGTGTGCGGAATACCCGCAGCGATGGCGGCAGCCATGGCTTGGCCCATCACACCTTCGGTGCCGGTCAGATAGACCTGAAGGCCCATGTGCGCCTTGGCAAAAGTATCGGTGACGCGCTGTTTTGCGGCTTCATAAGATGGGCCAACATACATTTGCGCGGGGGTCAGGGCCTTGAGCTCACCGGTGTATTTTTCGCCGGTGTCCTTGGGGATATAGATAATGTGCGTTTTGGCCCAGAGATCGGCGGGGGCATCCTTGGCCAGGTCAAGAATGGCCTCGGCACCGGTCGCATCGGCGATCATCAAATGGTGTTTGCCCGGACGCACCTCAAGCTCGCCGTAAACCGGGCGGCTGTTGATCGAGGGGGGAAATACGGTTTTCGACATGTGGGTCTGTTCCTACGGTCGGATTGACGAAAGCGAGCGCCCCCCGGATGGGGACGCTCGGGATCCGGGTCAGCCCTTTGCGGTACGGACGGCTTTGTCCTTGTCGTAGAAGGGCATCTCTTCGGCTGTTGCTGCAATCTCGGTGCCATCACCGTTACGGACGGTCAGCGCTGTGCCGGGCGAGGCGCAAGCAACCGGCATGCGTGCAATGCCGACGTTGTGGCTGTTCACTTCGGAGTACATTCCATAAGTGACCACGCCGACCTTTTCGCCGTTCTGCAGCAGGTCCGCGCCTTCGTCGGCGGGTGTGGTTCCTTCCAGCATCACGCCGTAGATCTTGAACCGTTCGTTGCCTTGGGCTGCGTAGTGGTTTTCGGCACCGATAAATCCGGTTTTGCCGGGGGAGACGGTGAATTCCAGACCCAGTTCCCACAGCGTATCACCACAGGTTTCGCCGTCAAACGGATAGGTTTCCGAATTGTCGCCCGGATAGAACAACAGATAGCTTTCGGTGCGCAGCAGATCGAGGGTCGAAAACTGAACCGGCACGATGCCCATGTCTGCGCCATCCGACAGGATGTTGTCCCACAGGTGAACGGCGTCTTTGGATTGGCAGAAAATCTCATATCCGCGTTCGCCGGTATAGCCGGTGCGCGAGATCATCACGGGGCAGCCGAACAATTTGGTCTGCATGATGCCGAAATAGGTCAGATCCCGAATGCCGGGGATATGTTTTGCCAGGAAATCAACGGCAACCGGACCCTGTAGCGACATGTCATGCATGTTGTCGTCAAAGATCACCGCACAGTTTTTTGAGGCGGCTACGGTGCTCAGCTGTTCCATGCCGGTGCCAGTGCCGTGCACGACCATCCAGCTGTTGACCGAGAGGCGGTAGATAATACAGTCATCGACGAATTTGCCCTGATCATTCAGGATCGAGGCATAGGTCGAGCGCCCCGGCATGATCTTTTCGACATTGCGGGTGGTGACACGGTCGATGACCTGGGCGGCATGTTCGCCAACAACGTGAACTTTTTTCAGGCCAGAGACATCCATCAGCCCGGCTTTGGTCCGGATCGCTTCATAATCGGCTTTGGCGCGTTCCGGCGTGTGATCATAGAACCAGGCGGTTCCCATCCCATTCCAGTCCTCAAGCTCGGCGCCGATTTCCCTGTGACGCTGTGCCAGCGCCGAAGTCCGCCAGATGATGGCCATTTTGTTATCTCCCTGTTCGCGTGGTACCAGAATCCACGTTTGGTTCATTTTGGTCTAGGCCAGTTAGCCCTTTGAGCCCTGTGATTGTCAATAATTATTCCCATCAGGAAAAAGAATTTCTCTTAAGGGTCTGGTTGCGCGGTAACTTGCAGGGGTGTTTTGGACCAGTTTGAACCAGATGTTTCCTGCAAGGGGACTTTAGACCAGTTTGAACCAGATGTTTCCTGTTGGGGTGTCTTCATGCTTGGCCCAGGTCAAAGCCACGGAAACACCTGGATCCTCACCGAACAGCGTCTTTAGGGGCTGGTGATGTCGGTTCGCTGTCGATGCGCAGAAGGTGCCCCGATTCGGTTTTTCCCAGGGTTGCTACAGAATCAGGCATCGCGATCGGGGCGTTATTTGGGTGCCAGGAAATTCCTGAAAGTGAACTTTTTTTCACATGATTGTTGACACATTCAGCTTTCGTCGCGCAATGTTTCAAGAATATTTTTTCACCAAGAGGCAAAATGCCCATCAAACAGCCAACAGGGAGGGCTAAAAGTGGATGGTAATTTAAATGCGCTTACAACGATATTCACCGAGTTTTACTACTGGGTGACAGTCGTTTTCATGTTCCTGATTCACGTCGGGTTCTGCATGTACGAAGTCGGCGCGAGCCGTCATCGTAATCATATGCACACATTGATGAAAAACATCATGATCATTCCGTTGGTCACGGTGACTTTCTTCTTCTTTGGGTGGTGGATCTACTGGGCGTTTCCGGATTTCCCGTTCTTTGGCGGCTTGAACCAGGATTTGGCGCCGGCGAATCTGCCGTGGTCGGAAACCATGGGCACCAACCTGGCTGATCGAATCACCGGTGTGTTCTGGGCTGCATTCCTTCTGTTCTCCTGGACTGCGGCGTCAATCGTGTCCGGGGCAGTGATTGAAAGGATCCGGTCTTCGGCGTTGTGGGTCCACGCAGTTTTGATCGGCTCGGTGTTCTGGATCATTGATGCGGCATGGGGCTGGCACTATGCGGGTTGGATGGTGCGTGAACTGGGTTACCATGATGCCTATGCATCCGGTGTTATCCATGCGATTGCCGGTGGTTATGCATTGGGTGTGATCATGGTGCTGGGTCCACGGATCGGCAAATTTGCCCCCGACGGCACCCCGCGTGATATTCCGCCTCATAATCCGTGGATGCTGACGATCGGTATCTTTCTGATCTATTCGGGCTTCTGGGGCTTCTATGCGGCCTGTAACGTGCCTTTGATTTCACCCGAAGTAATCGGTGGCGAAATCGTTGGAACCACGTGGACTGCAACCAATATCTATTTGGCTCCTACATCGCTGTCGGCGATCACCTTCAACTTCCTCATGTCGCTGTCCGGCGGTTTGATGGCAGCCTATGTGGTGTCCAAGGGCGACGCGTTCTGGACGTTCTCTGGCGGTCTCGCGGGTATCATCACCGCATCTGCGGGCAACGATCTGTATCATCCGATCCAGGCCATGCTGGTTGGTGCTGTCGGTGTCGTCATCGTCTACAAGCTGCACTATTGGGTCGAGCGCAAGTTCAAGCTGGATGATGCTGTGGGCGCAGTTGCGGTACACGGGTACTCTGGTGTGGTTGGTCTGATCATCGCGGGTTTCCTGCTCTGGGGCGTTCCGAGTTCGCCGTTTGAAGGGTACGCGGCGATCAACCCGATCGGTCAGACTGTTGGTGCCTTTATCATGTTCTTTGTCCTGGGGTGGTTGCCTGCCTTCATCGTGTCCAAGATGCAGGCCGCAGCTGGCGTGTTGCGGATCCCCGAAGAGGTGGAGTTGCAAGGTCTCGATTACGCTGAGCACCACGCTTACGAAGACGCAAAAGCCGAAATCATTGCAGCTGACAAGGCCGCTCTGGCCGGTCAATAAAATCACAGCAAGTTAAGGAGAATCAAAATGTCTACGATTGGTTACGAAAGCTGGGCTGTGGATCTGGCGGATGTCGGCCCCGTCTATCCCTTCCAGGGAAGCGAAGTGCTGATGGTGATCCTAGGGGTGGCCTTCTGGATTGGGTGGCACCGCATCCAATTTGTCCGAGAGGGCAAGCACCTGGAAGAGGCTAAACATATGGGTGACGAAGAGAAAATCCATAAGATACTTGAGAAATACTAAGATTTCTCCACTGGACGGGCGCATTGAACGATGCGCCCGTTTTTCCTTCTAAGGAAAATAAGTTTCATAACAGTTGATAGTGTCGCGCCGACCTGTTAGCGTTGATTCGAGATGAAAACTAGGGAGGCACACCCATGTGCGGGATTGTCGGTCTTTTTCTAAAAGACAAAACTCTTGAGCCAAAGCTGGGCGAAATGCTCACCGAAATGCTCATCACTATGACGGATCGTGGACCTGACAGTGCAGGCATTGCGATCTATGGTGCAGACGGCGACAACAGCTCTAAGCTGACTGTTCAGTCTGACAACGCAGATGCAGATTTTGCGACCTTGGCCGATGATCTGAGCGATGCGATTGGCACGCCTGTCGGTCTCCGTCGCAACGACACGCATGCCATCCTGGATATGCCGCACGACAAGCTGGAAGAGGCGCGCGCCGCTCTGGCGAATTTGCGCGACGGTCTGCGCATCATGTCCGCCGGTGACGTGATCGAGATCTACAAGGAAGTTGGTCTGCCCAAAGACGTGGCCGCCCGATTTAATGTGTCTGCAATGGGCGGTACCCACGGTATCGGTCATACCCGCATGGCGACAGAGTCCGCCGTGACAACCGAGGGTGCGCACCCGTTCTCGACAGGCACAGACCAGTGCCTGGTGCACAACGGATCACTCTCCAACCACAATTCGTGGCGTCGCAAGCTGAAGCGTGAAGGGGTTCGGATCGAATCCATGAACGATACCGAAGTGGGTGCCGCCTACCTGACCTGGAAGATGCAAAATGGTGCTTCTCTGGGCGAAGCCCTGGAAAGCTCGATCGACGATCTCGACGGCTTCTTCAACTTTGTTGTGGGTACCAAAGACGGCTTTGGCGTGGTCCGTGACCCGATCGCCTGCAAGCCGGCGGTCATGGCGGAAACCGACCAGTATGTGGCCTTCGGTTCCGAATACCGCGCACTGGTGAACCTGCCGGGCATCGAAGACGCCAAGGTCTGGGAGCCCGAACCCGCAACCGTTTACTTCTGGAACCACTAAGATGCAGACATACAATCTTGAAGCAGATGGCCTGCGCGGTCTGAATTCGACCCTGCACGCTCAGAATGAAAACGTCACTGACGAAAACTGGGACATCATCAACCCCAAGGGCAGCCATGCGATTGCCTGTGGTTTGAATGCCCCGATCAACGTGACCGTCAATGGATCGACCGGCTATTACTGTGCCGGCATGAACCAGCAGGCGACGGTACATGTCAAAGGGTCTGTTGGACCGGGTGTCGCGGAAAACATGATGTCCGGTATGGTCATCGTCGAAGGTGATGCCAGCCAATATGCCGGTGCAACCGCGCATGGTGGCCTGCTGGTCATCAAAGGCAACGCCAGTTCGCGTTGCGGGATTTCCATGAAGGGTGTCGACATTGTCGTACACGGCAACATCGGTCACATGTGTGCCTTTATGGGGCAATCCGGAAATCTGGTTGTTCTGGGTGATGCGGGTGATGCGCTGGGTGACTCCTGTTACGAAGCGCGCTTCTTTGTGCGCGGTTCGGTCAAGAGCCTCGGTGCGGACTGCATCGAAAAAGAGATGCGTCCCGAACATATCGAGATCCTCAAGGATTTGCTGGCCCGCGCCGGTGCCGACGCAAAACCCGAAGAGTTCAAGCGCTACGGGTCTGCCCGTCAGCTCTACAACTTTGATGTCGACAACGCGCAAGCCTACTAAGGACAAGGACCACAGTTATGGATAACAACAGCATCCCACGCACGGTTCCGATCCAATCGAGCACGTTCTCGAACCCGATCAACGCGGAAATCCGCCGTGCCGCCGCAACTGGCATCTACGACATTCGCGGTGGCGGCGCTAAACGTCGCGTGCCGCACTTTGACGACCTTCTGTTTCTTGGCGCATCCGTTTCGCGCTACCCTCTCGAAGGGTATCGCGAAAAATGCGACACCAGCGTGACTTTGGGGACCCGGTTTGCCAAAAAGCCGATCCAACTGGACATCCCGATCACCATTGCAGGCATGAGCTTTGGTGCATTGTCCGGTCCAGCCAAGGAAGCCTTGGGCCGTGGTGCATCCGCAGCGGGCACATCGACCACCACCGGTGACGGTGGCATGACCCCCGAAGAGCGCGGCCACTCCACCCAACTGGTGTATCAGTACCTGCCCAGCCGTTATGGGATGAACCCGGACGACCTGCGCAAAGCCGACGCTATCGAAGTCGTGGTCGGCCAAGGTGCCAAACCCGGCGGTGGCGGTATGTTGCTGGGTCAGAAAATCTCTGACCGGGTTGCGGAAATGCGCACCCTTCCAAAAGGTATCGACCAGCGGTCGGCCTGTCGTCACCCCGACTGGACAGGTCCGGATGATCTGGAAATCAAAATCCTGGAATTGCGTGAAATCACCAACTGGGAAGTGCCGATCTATGTCAAAGTCGGTGGCACCCGTCCCTATTATGACACTGCACTGGCCGTAAAAGCAGGCGCAGACGTTGTGGTTCTGGATGGCATGCAGGGCGGCACGGCCGCAACCCAGGATGTGTTCATCGAACATGTGGGTTTGCCAACACTGGCATGTATCCGTCCCGCGGTGCAGGCATTGCAGGATCTGGGTGTGCACCGCGAGGTGCAGCTGGTTATTTCCGGCGGTATCCGTACAGGCGCTGACGTGGCCAAGGCGCTTGCCTTGGGTGCAGATGCGGTCTCGATCGGGACTGCGGCAATGGTTGCGATTGGTGACAACGACCCGAAATGGGAACAGGAATACCAGAAACTGGGCTCGACCACCGGTGCCTATGATGACTGGCACGAAGGTCTCGATCCTGCTGGGATCACCACCCAGACGCCGGAACTGTCGCAGCGTCTGGACCCGATTGATGCTGGACGCCGTTTGCGCAACTATCTCAAGGTGATGACGCTGGAAGCGCAGACCATTGCCCGCGCCTGTGGTCACAATCACCTGCACAACCTCGAACCCGAGGATCTGTGCGCGCTGACAATGGAAGCCGCTGCCATGGCCAAAGTTCCGCTTGCCGGCACTGATTGGTACCCGGGCAAAGCTGGTTTCTAAGTAAAATTTTGGCGCGGTCTCTTGGGGCCGCGCCTTTTCAACAGATGACGTTTAACAGGGAAAGGAAAGTGGACTCATGGCTTTAGATCTGGCTACTTTCGCAGAAGAAAAAGGCATCAAGTATTTCATGATCTCCTTCACCGATCTGTTCGGTGGACAGCGGGCCAAATTGGTTCCCGCCCGGGCGATCGCGGATATGCAGGAAGATGGCGCAGGATTTGCCGGGTTTGCGACCTGGCTGGACCTGACACCAGCGCACCCCGACATGTTGGCCGTGCCGGATCCGGATGCGGTGATCCAGCTGCCTTGGAACAAGGAAATCGCCTGGGTTCCGGGCAATTGCGTGATGGAAGACGAAGACGTTGCTCAGGCACCGCGCAACGTATTGCGCCGCCTGATCGCCGAAGCCGCTGAAGAAGGGCTGCACGTCAAGACCGGCATCGAAGCCGAATTCTTCCTGCTGACTCCGGATGGAGAGCAGATTTCGGACGAATTCGATACGGCGGAAAAACCCTGCTATGACCAGCAGGCGATGATGCGCCGCTTGGACGTCATCCGCGAAATCAGCGACTATATGCTGGAACTTGGCTGGGGTGCGTATCAGAACGACCACGAAGACGCCAATGGCCAGTGGGAAATGAACTGGGATTTCGACGACGCCCTGGCGACCGCCGACAAGCACAGCTTCTTCAAATTCATGGCGAAGTCGGTAGCCGAAAAGCACGGCTTCCGCGCAACCTTTATGCCGAAACCTGTCGAAGGTTTGACCGGCAACGGGTGTCACGCGCATATTTCGGTCTGGGATGCGCCGGGTTCGGATTCTAAGGTCAATGTGTTTGCCGCTGAAAAGGGCGAAGGTCAGATTGCCGAACTGGGTCTGTCTGAACAGGGTGGACACTTCTTGGGTGGCATCATGAAACATGCCTCGGCTCTGGCAGCGATCACCAACCCCACCGTGAATTCCTACAAGCGGATCAACGCGCCGCGCACCATGTCTGGTGCCACCTGGGCTCCGAATACCGTGACGTGGACCGGCAACAACCGGACGCATATGGTTCGCGTGCCTGGTGCTGGTCGGTTCGAACTGCGCCTGCCCGATGGGGCGGTGAACCCTTATCTGCTGCAGGCGGTGATCATCGCTGCCGGTCTGTCGGGTATCCGGTCCAAGGCCGATCCTGGCCCGCGCCGCGACATCGACATGTACGCAGAGGGTCACAAGATCACCGACGCACCCAAGCTGCCGCTGAACATGCTGGACGCTATGCGCTTTTATGACGAAGACGAAGAGCTGAAGTCGATGATGGGCGAAGAATTCTCCAATGCCTATCTCAAAATGAAGCAGCAGGAGTGGAATTCCTTTGTGAACCATTTCTCGCGTTGGGAGAAAGACAACACTCTGGATATCTGATCCCCTGATATCCTGTGTGTTTTGTGCCTGGCCGTTCCCCCCGGCCAGGCCTTTTTCATTTCAAGACAAACTTCCAATAGATGAGGCTGTCGCATTTGGGGCAACGGCTGTCGCACCAGCCGACCACATGGGGTTTCGGACAGTTTCAGCATAATTTTTCGGTCATTTTTCAACTTGGATGTTGACTAACAGGAATGAAAATTAATTAATGGGAATATATTTTCGACAAGAGAGTCGGAAGAAATCCAGAGTTCAGCCCATCTCATCCCATGGATGGGTCCAAAGCAAAGCCCTGCAAAGGCAGGGGCCACCAGGGAGAGAGACATGAGCTATAAGAGCGACATTGAGATTGCGCGCGAGGCGCAGAAGAAGCCTATTCAGGAGATTGGTTTAAAGATCGGGATTGGGCATGAGGATTTGTTGCCTTATGGTCATGACAAGGCGAAGGTATCGCAGTCTTTCATCAACTCTGTTCAGGGCAATGATGATGGCAAGCTGATCCTGGTGACGGCGATCAACCCGACGCCTGCGGGCGAGGGCAAGACCACGACGACAGTTGGTCTGGGTGATGGTCTGAACAAGATCGGCAAGAACGCGATGATCTGTATTCGCGAGGCGTCCCTGGGTCCGAACTTTGGCATGAAGGGTGGTGCCGCAGGCGGTGGTTACGCTCAGGTTGTGCCGATGGAGGAGATGAACCTCCACTTTACCGGTGACTTCCACGCGATCACCTCGGCGCATTCTCTGCTGAGCGCGATGATCGACAACCACATCTATTGGGGCAACGAATGCGAGATCGACACCCGTCGCGTCGCATGGCGTCGTGTTGTCGACATGAACGACCGTGCCCTGCGGGTGATCACCGCGTCTTTGGGCGGCGTGTCCAACGGGTTCCCGCGCGAAGCCGGTTTTGACATCACTGTTGCGTCCGAAGTCATGGCGATCCTGTGCCTGGCCAACGACCTGAAAGACCTGGAAAAGCGTCTGGGCGACATCATCGTTGCCTATCGTCGTGACAAGACCCCGGTTTACTGCCGCGACATCAAGGCCGAAGGCGCGATGACCGTTCTGCTCAAGGACGCGATGCAGCCGAACCTGGTGCAGACCCTGGAAAACAACCCGGCGTTTGTACACGGCGGTCCGTTCGCCAACATCGCCCATGGCTGTAACTCGGTCATTGCCACCAAGACGGCGCTGAAAATCAGCGACTATGTGGTGACCGAAGCCGGTTTTGGTGCTGATCTGGGTGCTGAAAAGTTCATGAACATCAAATGCCGCAAGGCAGGCATCGCACCGTCCGCGGTTGTGCTGGTTGCCACCGTGCGCGCGATGAAGATGAACGGCGGCGTGGCCAAGGCCGATCTGGGCGCTGAAAACGTCGAGGCCGTGAACGCGGGCTGTGCCAACCTGGGCCGTCACATCGAGAACATCAAATCCTTTGGTGTGCCGGTTGTGGTTGCGATCAACCATTTTGTCACCGACACCGATGCCGAAGTTGCTGCGGTCAAAGCCTATGCCGAAACCCATGGTGTCGAGGCGGTTCTGTCGCGTCACTGGGAGCTGGGGTCCGAAGGGTCTGCTGATCTGGCGCGCAAAGTTGTTGAAATCGTTGATGCGGGTCAGGCCAATTTTGCCCCGATCTATCCCGATGAGATGTCTTTGTTCGACAAGATCGACACCATCGCCAAGCGGATCTACCGCGCGGACGAAGTGCTGGCCGACAACAAGATCCGCAACCAGCTGAAGGAATGGGAAGAGGCCGGATACGGCAATCTGCCGGTCTGCATGGCGAAAACCCAATATTCCTTCTCGACGGATCCGAGCTTGCGCGGTGCGCCTGTGGGCCATTCGGTTCCGGTGCGCGAAGTGCGCCTGAGCGCGGGTGCGGGCTTTATCGTTGCGGTCTGTGGTGAGATCATGACGATGCCGGGTCTGCCGCGCAAACCGGCGTCCGAAAGCATCCGCTTGAACGACGACGGCCAGATCGAAGGCTTGTTCTAAGGCGGAAATTGCGACATTCAGCGGCCCGGGGAAACCCGGGCCTTTCTGAGTTTTACCCTATGTTTGGGGGCGCAGTGCACATCGGATTGCGCCACCACAAAGACCGGCCCGTTCCCCTTCTGTTAAGACGAAGCAAATTCTGGGGCCGGGGCTATGACAACCATGACGACGATGACGACATCAAAACTGCCACAGGCCAGACCACCCCAAGAGTGTGCCGACATGGGTGCCTTGCGGGCGCAGATTGACCGGTTGGATGGCGATTTGATCGCGATGCTGGCGCTGCGGGCGGGCTATATTGACCGGGCGATTGCGCTCAAGTCCGACAATGGCTGGCCTGCGCGTATTCCGGATCGGGTCGAGGAAGTGGTCGCCAATGCCCGCGCCGCGGCAGAGACCAAAGGTCTGGACCCGGATCTGGTCGAAGATCTGTGGCGGCGGCTGGTGGAGTGGTCGATTGCCCGCGAGGCGCAGGTGATCCGGGAAGTCTGAAGGATACGAGATTAGGCGGATCTTTACCTGTCCGCTGCACAAAGGAAGAGAGAGCAATGGCTGCAAATATCATTGATGGGAAGGCCTTCGCGGCCACCGTACGGGAAAAAGTGGCGGGCCACGTGTCGCGCCTGAAGGAAGAACACGGGATCACGCCGGGTCTGGCGGTTGTGCTGGTGGGTGAAGATCCGGCCTCCCAGGTCTATGTGCGCTCGAAGGGCAAGATGACCGTCGAGGTCGGTATGAATTCGATCGAGCACAAGCTGGACGCGGACACATCAGAGGCGGATCTGCTGGCGTTGGTGGATCAGCTGAACAATGATCCGGCGATCCACGGCATCCTGGTGCAGCTGCCGCTGCCCAAGCATCTGAACGAAGACCTGGTGATCAATTCGATCAGCCCGGCCAAGGATGTGGACGGGTTCCACATCTCGAACGTGGGCCTGTTGGGCACCGGTCAGAAATCGATGGTGCCCTGCACGCCGCTGGGCTCGTTGATGATGCTGCGCGACTATCACGGCAGCCTGTCGGGCATGAACGCGGTTGTGATCGGGCGCTCGAACATCGTTGGCAAACCGATGGCGCAGCTGCTGCTGGGTGACAGCTGTACGGTGACCATCGCGCACAGCCGCACCAAGGATCTGCCGGACGTGGTGCGCGGCGCCGATATCGTGGTGGCGGCCGTGGGCCGTCCCGAAATGGTACAGGGCGACTGGATCAAGGAAGGCGCCACCGTGATCGACGTGGGCATCAACCGCATCCCGGCACCGGAAAAGGGTGCCAATGAAGACGGAAGCCCCAAGATGAAGCTGGTCGGCGACGTGGATTACGCCTCGGCCGCACAGCGCGCCGGTGCCATCACCCCGGTCCCCGGCGGCGTCGGCCCCATGACCATCGCCTGCCTGCTGGCCAACACCGTCACAGCCGCCTGCCGCGCCAACAACCTGCCCGAACCAGAAGGCCTCACAGCCTGATCCGCGGAAAACCAACAAACAAACCATCAAAGGCGGCCCACCTAAAGGGCCGCCTTTGTCCATTTCCCCCATCGGTCCAACCCGTTCGGCCAGCTAGAATTACAACTTCAAACAGCAGATCCCATGCGGGGTCATAGACCCAGATAGGCGATCCCCGAAAATGTCACTGCGACACTGACCCATTGTGCTTTGGTCATGCTTTCGCGCAGCAAAGCCCAGGCCAGGATGACGGTTATCAGGCCAAAGAGCGAAGAGCTGACCGAGGAAAATTCGGGGTTGGGGAGATTCCCCGACATGAGCACCAGTCCCAAGGCGAGCGCATCAAGCAGGCCCATAGCGATCAAAACCGGCAGTGTTCGCAAAGTTGGCAGGAATGCGCTGCGGTGTGCCAGAACTGCGATTGCGATGGTCGCAACACCAGCCAGGCGTGTGGCAACCAGAACCGGCATTTCGGAACCGGCCTGGGTTGCCGCGTGACCCAGCGCAAAGGACGCTGAAAAACAGGTCGCCGCCAGAATGCTCCAAAGGATCGCGGCGGTGCTTGCTGTCCCTTCCTCTTCGTCTTTGGATAGAATGGCGACACAGCCAACGCCTCCGACCACGACGAACACTGCCAGCCACTGATCCAAGGTGGATGTTTTGCCCTGCAGGCTGGCCAGTGCAACAGACAGGATGGGAAAAGACCCGATAATGGGGGCAACAAGTTTAACGGGCCCAATCGCAAAGGCCCGATATATCCCATACGAGCCACCGGCGAATACGGCTCCAGACAGGCAGGACAGCGACAACGCCAGGCCGCTCGGCAATGACAGTTCACCGTGAAAGAATGCGGCAATAGAGACCAGAATCGCACCAGTCAGAAATACGGTTAAAATGGCGGATGGGATGCTGGTTCGTGGAGCGACCAAGCGAACGCAGAGGTCGTGAACCCCCCAGGCCAAGGCCGCGGCGAGCCCCAAGATCAATGCCTGCATGGGTGTACCTCCTCATATGCGGCACCTGGGCCACGGAATGTGTCGCATCTCAACAATGGGTCGTTTTTTATGATGAAATGCAACTCGACTGTTGCTTAGAGTGCAGGGGCTGGATATTCTTTTCAATAAATAAATATTCCACAAATGCAAAAAATGTGGAGCTAAGACCAGGGAGAAGGCACGATGAACGATATGAGCTTTCCACAAGTTCCCAGCGGACCACCGAGACCGTCCGGCCTGTACCAGCCTTCGGTCTTTTCGCTGCCGCCCGGAACCGAGCGCTATAATGTTCAGGGTTGCGGGGCCATTCTGATTGCGGTGGAGGCCGGTGACCAGATCGCTGTGTCCAACGACGAAGGGGGGCAACCCTGCGAAATCGTGGCGACCGACAAGACCGGGGCGATAGATGCTGGTGTGATCGGTGCCCTGGCAAACAGCGACGCATCTGGTCTGAAGGCACTGTTGGAATCATCGGTTCAATCCTTGCGTGGCCTGCGCATGGGATTGGAAGCCCGGGGAATAGATTTGGCCTTGGGTGGAGCGGTTCGGTTCTTTGATGCTGGAACACCTGCGAAAACCGAGCAGACGTTTGTGGTTCAGCGTGATGGTGTTGTCGTTATTGCGGCACCCGGCGGTATCATGGATTTCGAGGTACAAGATACAGCGACGCCGCTCACCGTGTTGGTCAAGCGTGCTGTGATCAAACAGGTTGCCCGGTTTGAATTGCCTGATCCGCTGGCGGATCCCGTCGCCGACATTCGGATTCATAATGCAACCGCCCAAAGCTATTTCGTGAAAGCGGGCGACTATATCCAGATCATTGATGTGGACGGTCGCCAATGCACCGATTTCCAGTGTTTTGCCGCGCGTAAGCTCGACAAAGGTATCGAACACGCGCTGGATGTGACGACAACCAGAACACTGATGGGGCATGCCTATCCGATGCCGGGCCTGCACGCGAAATACTATGATCAGGACATGTTGCCGCTGATCGAGGTGGTACAGGACACAGTAGGGCGGCATGACGCTTTTGCATTGGCATGTGCTGCCAAATACTATGACGACATCGGTTATCCGGGACATGCCAATTGTTCCGACAATTTTAACGGCGCACTGGCACAACATGGTGTGGCGTCGCGTGCGGGCTGGATGGCCATCAACTTCTTCTTCAACACCGGGCTCGACGATCACGGCGTGATGTTCGCTGATGAACCCTGGACCCGCCCGGGTGATTATGTGTTGTTGCGGGCCTTGACCGATCTGGTCTGTGTCAGCTCGGCCTGTCCGGACGACACCAGTGCGGCCAATGGCTGGAACCCCACCGACATTCATGTCCGCACTTACAGCGGCGAAGAAAAATTCCAACGATCTGTCGCGATCCGTGCGACCCCTGAATCGGAGCCCAAGATGACCCAGGAAACCGGTTTTCACGACCGCCTCAGCAAGATGACCCGCAACTTTGTCGAGTACAAGGGCTATTGGTTGGCCAATTGTTATGCCGAAGCCGGGCCGATTGAGGAATATTGGGCGTGTCGCGAAAAATGCGTGGTGCTGGATCTGTCTGCTCTGCGGAAATGGGAGATCACCGGCCCGGATTCCGAGGCGCTGTGTCAATATATCTTTACCCGAAATATCAAAAAGCTGGCAGTAGGGCAGGTGGTCTATACCGCTATGTGCTATCCACACGGGGGCATGATCGACGATGGCACCGTGTTCCGTCTGGGCAAGGATAATTTCCGCTGGATCGGCGGTGACGACTATGGTGGGGAGTGGATCCGCGAACAGGCCGAAAAGCTGGGTTTGAACGTTCTGGTGCGGTCTTCGACAGACATGCAGCACAACATCGCTGTGCAGGGACCAGAGAGCCGCGATCTGCTCAAAAAGATCATCTGGACCATGCCGCACAATCCAAAGTTGGAAGAGCTAGGGTGGTTCCGATTTACACCTGCGCGGATTGGTGATGACCAGGGTATTCCGATTGTGGTGTCCCGGACGGGTTACACCGGCGAACTGGGATATGAGATTTTCTGCCACCCCAAGCACGCGGGTGAGGTGTTTGATGCGGTCTGGAAGGCAGGGCAGGAGCATGGCATCCGCCCCATGGGCCTCGAGGCGCTGGACATGGTGCGGATCGAGGCCGGTCTGATCTTTGCCGGGTATGATTTCAGCGACCAGACTGACCCGTTTGAGGCTGGCGTTGGTTTCACCGTGCCGCTGAAATCAAAGGAAGATGATTTTGTCGGGCGAGATGCCCTGATCCGACGTAAAACCACGCCCGCGCGCAAGCTTGTGGGTCTGGACATCGATTCCGCGATCGATGTGGGACATGGCGATTGCGTGCATATCGGTCGCGCCCAGATTGGCGAAGTAACGTCGTCGATGCGGTCGCCCCTGTTGGGCAAGAACATCGCGTTGGCCCGGGTTGATGTGGCCCACGCCGAGGTCGGAACCGAGGTGGAAATAGGGAAACTTGACGGACATCAAAAACGACTGCCCGCCAAAATCGTAGCCTTTGCCCATTATGACCCGAAGAAGACGCGACCTCAGTCTTGAGCAGTGTCCAACCCGGTGCAAAGGGAGAGTTGAATGGTTCGGAAATTGATTGACGAGATCGGCGGAGAAGAAACGCTGCGCGCTTTGGTGGAGCATTTCTATGACCTCGTCGAGGAAAACCCCGAAGGTGCGCAGATCGTCAAGCTGCACAAACGAGGCCATGGTATGGGGCACGCGCGGGTCGAGCAGTTCAACTTTCTGTCCGGTTTCATGGGAGGTCGGAAGTATTACCAGGAAAAACACGGCCATATGGATGTGAAACTGATGCACGAACATGTGCCGATCACAACTGAAGATGCTGAAAACTGGCTGAAATGTATGGATCAGGCGCTGTTGGATCTGAAACTGGCCGGCCCAGGTGTCGAAAGACTGCGGGCTGTGTTCCGGCGCGTGGCGCTGATGTTGGTCAATGATCTGGCCGAATGGGGTGAAAAACGATTGCCAGCCTGAGGGCAGCACCCGTGTTTGTTTCGGGAGCCTCCGGCGGGAGTTTTTTTGGCGAGATGAAGGGGGGGGCGGGGTTTTTGGCCCCGCCGTTTTTATTGGGGCTTACATAGGAAAACCTGGACATCGGCAACATTGGTGCCGGTGCCGCCGGTCATAACCAAAGCGTCCGCCGCAGCCAGCGCGGCATAGCTGTCGTTATTGTCCAGTAATGCCTGAGGATCCTGTCCGGCCTGCTGTATGTGAGACCAGGTTTGCGGGGTTACCAGGCCGCCTGCGGCGTCTGTGGGGCCATCGCGGCCATCTGTGCCACCAGACAGAAATACCCAATCACCGGGAATGTCTTTGGCGCGCTGTGCGACACGCAGGGACAATTCCTGATTGCGCCCGCCGGTGCCGGTTCCGATGATTTGAACGGTGGTCTCGCCCCCAAAGACAAGAGCGATGGGTTGATCCCGTGGGGCGGTTTGTGCGGCTTGAATGACGGTCTCGGCAGCCGCCTGAACATCTCCGACCAGCCGGTGGGTGATCAGCCGGGCGGTCCATCCCTGATCGGCCGCCAATGCCATCATCGCCTTGAGGCTGTAGCGGTTTGATCCGATGAGCGTGTTGGTCGCCGCAGGCAATGTGTCGGATGACACGTCAGGCTGCTCCAGATGCGTTTTGACGGCAACGGGCGCGGTGTCCCAGATGCCGGCACTCTGCATGATTGCGCGGGCGTTGGCCCGCGAGCCAATCGGAGCCACCGTCGGGCCAGATGCGATGGCGCGCAGATCGTCTCCAATGACATCGGACAGGATATAAGCCTGAACCTGAGCGCCCCGTGCATGGCGCAGCAGTCCGCCCCCCTTTATGTCCGAAAGCTGTTGACGGATCAGGTTCATGTCGTTGATTTCCAGCCCTGAGGCCAACAACAGTTTGTTCACGGCCGTCTTGTCGGCCAGGGTCAAACCGGGGGCGGGGGCAACCATCAGCGCCGATCCGCCACCAGAAATCAGGGCGATCAAGCGATCATTTTGCGACATACCTTGAACCATGCGAATAGCGGCGAGACCTGCGGATTCGCTGGCTTCATCTGGGACAGGGTGGGATCCAGATAGAACTGTGGCTCCCGGAATTTCTATTGCATTTTCGGGGTTTGTGATCACCAGAGCCTGTGACGGGGTCGGAAATATTTCCAATGCGGCGCGCATCATCGGGATCGCGGCCTTGCCCACTGCGAGGATGAAATTGCGACCTCCGTCTGGTAGGTCAGAAAGCGGGGATGACTGAAGTTGTTGGTGCAGGGCCCGGGCTGGATCAGCCCTGTCGATGGCGGCCTGAAACAAGGCCAGGGCGGTGCAGTTAAGGTCAGTCATTGGGGGCTCCCGCGATATGGATCAAGCCGCCCCGGAAACGAACCAGGGCGGCTGGGGTCTTGTGAAGATCGTGGGCTGACGCCCCGGGTGGAAATCAGTTTCCGGCGATCTGCTTTGCTTTTTCCACCAGAACTTCTGCCTGACGAATAGATGCATAGTCAATCAGACGGCCGTCCAACGAAACTGCACCTTTACCGGCAGCTTCGGCTTCAGCCATCGCTTCGAGAATACGGTGGGCCTTGGTCACTTCGGCGTCCGACGGAGACATCACTTCGTTGGCCAGGGCGATCTGGCTGGGGTGGATGGCCCACTTGCCTTCGCACCCGAGAACCGCGGCACGTTTTGCAGCGGCCTTATAGCCTTCGGGATCCTGAAAATCACCAAACGGGCCGTCAATTGGACGCAGGCCATTGGCGCGTGCAGCGACAACCATGCGTGCAAGAGCATAGTGCCACATGTCACCCCAATGTACGTCGCGCGATCCGTCGGTGGCGGGGTCGGTCAGGACCGAATAATCGGGGTTCACACCACCGATGATCGTGGTGCGTGCACGCGTCGAAGCAGCATAGTCAGCGACCCCGAAATGCAGCGATTCGTTTCGTTTGGATGCAGCGGCGATTTCGGACACGTTTTGCATGCCCAAAGCGGTCTCGATGATGTGTTCGAAACCAATGCGTTTCTTGTAACCTTTGGCGTCTTCGATCTGGGTGACCATCATGTCCACCGCATAGACGTCAGCGGCGGTGCCAACTTTGGGGATCATGATCAGGTCCAGGCGCTCGCCAGCTTGCTCAACAACATCGACAACGTCGCGATACATGTAATGAGTGTCCAGGCCGTTGATTCGGACGGACATGGATTTGTTGCCCCAGTCAATGTCATTCAGAGCCTGAATGATGTTCTTGCGGGCCTGTTCCTTTTCGTCGGGTGCGACGGCGTCTTCGAGGTCGAGGAAGATGACGTCAACATCAGATTTTGCAGCTTTTTCAAACATTTGAGGCTGGCTTCCGGGGATGGCCAGTTCGCTGCGGTTTAGACGGCCGGGGGCTTGTTCGATAGCGTGGAATGACATGAGAAACGCTCCTTTTTCGCGTTGCAATTGGCGGGGCTGGTTCTAGGCATCCAACAGCAAGGGGTTTCCTGTCAAGAAGAAAATTTTCATACTAATACTTGGGCGCGCGTGGTGCGCGGGCGCTGCGCGCGTATACGCACGCGCGCGAGTCCGCCCATGTTGCCAGGTCACCCTCCCGTTCCGAAATCGCCCCGCTCGGCGCGGGTGGCATAGTAGAACGCGATGGCCTGGGCGCGGTTCTTGACCGAGAGTTTTTCGTAGAGGTTCGAGAGATGGAATTTTACCGTGTTTGTGGTGATTCCCAGCTCCTTGCTCAACTCTTTGTTCGTTAACCCCTTTGACAGAGCTTCGAGCATCGTGCGTTCGCGCCGAGACAGTTGTTCGATCGGATCGGTCTGCAGGTCGCGTACGTCCAGGAACGGGAAAACCATTTTGCCCCCCGCCACGGCATGGCACGTGTCGAGAAGACTCTCCACCGCGCTGGATCGCGCTGCAAATCCCGCTGCCCCGGCGCTCATTGCCTTGCGTGGGGTTTCGGAGCCTTCGTCGCCATAGACCACCAATTTGGGCGCGTTGGCCTGATCCCGCAGGACCTCGATCAATTTGGCACCACCCAGAGCCGGCAGGTTCCAGTCGATGATTCCGACTTGAACCGGGACGCGCATGACGGTTCCCAGGAACCCTTCAGCGGTTGAAGAGGTCGCCACGAGCGAGAATCGCGGGTCCTTTTCGAAAATCTCGGACATTGCGGTGAGCACCAGCGGATTTGAGTCAGCGAGCATGACCGAAATCGGGGAAACTTTGTCGCTTATCGTAGCCATTTTGTATCCTTTGGTCGAAAACAACCCAAATGGGTAGGTAGATATTCGGTATACTACGGTATTTTTACCTAAATGGGTAGGTATAAACCCATCTATTTAGATACCCAAAAGCAGGATATAGGGATGTTGTGAGTTTTGTCGACCTAGGTTTTGCTGAGGACAAGCGATGTTGCCTGACGGGAAATATTTTTGCCTACTAGCGAAAATGCCGGAAAAGCTGATGCATCGGCGCGAACGCAAACCTGACTAGAGGTCCGATACAATGACTGAACCCACGATCTTCCCCAGCCTGGAAATCCCCGAGACTTTGGCTGCGGGCCCTGGCCCCGGCAACACTGACGCCCGTGTTCTGGCGGCTTTCGCCAACACCGGCCTGGCGGACCACATGCAGGCTGATGTGCTGCGCGGCATGATCGAATGCAAAGGCATGTTGCGTGATCTGTGGGGCACCACCAACACCTATACCTACGGTGTCGGTGGTACTGGTTTCTCCGGTTTGGACTGTATGCTGAATGCGATCCTGCCCGGTGACAGCGTTGTCGTTTTCATGAACGGCACCTTCTCGGGCATCGACGCGATGACAATCCGCATGAAGGCCGCAACCCGCGAAGAGTTGACCGCTAACCCGATGAACCCGCAACCCGCGAATGTGACCGTGATCGACGTTCCCCATGGTGAATCGGTATCGGGCAAACATGTCGACGAAGTTCTGGCTGACAAGAAACCCAAATGGGCCTTTATGGCGCATTGGGAAACCGGGTCTGGCCGCATCAATGATCTCCAGGGTTTTTCAGACGCTTGTGAAAAACACGGTGCCATGGGTCTGATCGACGCGGTGTCGTCGCTGGGCATCGAAGACTTTTCGATCGACGATTTTCCCGGTGTGGTCGGTTGGGCGTCCTGCCCGCAAAAAGGCGTGCTGTGCTTGCCGTTGACCTACGCGCCTGTATCTTTCAGCGACCGCTACATTGAAACGGTCAAAGAAAACGGCTGCCATTCCTATGTGCACAACCCGATCCTCGAAGCCCGTCATTGGGGTGTTGTGGACGGACAGGATGTGGCCGCGGGCACCTATCACCGCACGCATTCCGGTTACGCGGTTGCCGCCTTCCACGAAGCGCTGCGCATCACGCTCCAGCACGGCCGCGCCCAAAAGGCCCGCGATTATGCGTTCCATGAAAAGGCCCTGCGCGACGCCGTGACGGCCATGGGGTGTGACGTGACCAGCAACATGACAAGCCTGGTGGTTCTGAACCTGCCTGGTGATCTGGCTGGCCGTGAAAAAGAGCTGGTGGGCAACTGCCGCGCAGTAGGTTTCGGCATCTGGCCGACCTTGTCCGAACCAGTCCAAGTCCGCATCGGGATCCTGAACCAAATCACCCAGTCCCAGATTTCGGACATTGTGAACCGGTTTGGCAATGCGATGAACGACATGGGCGCATCGGTTGACATGGACGCGATCAACGCTCTGCTCGACCGGCACTATGACGCAGCCCTGGCTGCTGAATAACACGATCCATAGGGAGGAGAGATCCAATGGATGTACATGAGTATCAAGCCAAGGAAGTTCTGAGCAACTTTGGTGTTACAGTGCCCCCCGGGGCGCTGGCCTATAGCCCGGAACAGGCGGCCTATCGCGCGCGCGAATTGGGTGGAGACAAATGGATCGTCAAAGCCCAGGTGCATGCCGGTGGCCGTGGCAAGGCGGGCGGAGTCAAACTGTGCTCGTCCGATAGCGAGATCCTGGAAGCCACCGAGGGCATGTTCGGCAAAAAGCTGGTCACCCATCAAACCGGCCCCGAAGGCAAAGGCATCTATCGTGTCTATGTCGAAGCGGCAGTGCCGATCGCGCGCGAGATCTATCTGGGCTTTGTTCTGGACCGCCAATCGCAGCGGGTGATGATCGTCGCCTCGTCCGAAGGTGGCATGGAGATCGAAGAGATTTCGGCCGAACGTCCCGAGTCGATTGTGCGGTCGACCGTGGAACCGGCAGTTGGTCTGCAGGATTTTCAGGCGCGGGAAATCGCGTTCAAGCTGGGCATTGATCCGACCATGACGCAGCAGATGGTGCGCACGCTCAAGGGCTGCTATCAGGCGTTTTCCGAATTGGACGCGACAATGGTTGAAATCAACCCGTTGGTCGTAACGTCGGACAACCGGGTGATCGCGCTGGACGCCAAGATGACATTTGACGACAACGCTCTGTTCCGTCACCCGCAGATCAGCGAACTGCGTGACAAAAGCCAAGAAGACCCGCGCGAAAGCCGTGCGGCCGATCGTGGCCTGAACTATGTCGGTCTGGACGGAAATATCGGCTGTATCGTGAACGGTGCAGGTCTGGCCATGGCGACAATGGACACCATCAAGCTGGCCGGAGGCGAACCCGCCAACTTCCTCGACATCGGAGGTGGCGCGACACCAGAACGTGTCGCCAAGGCATTTCGTCTGGTGATGTCGGACAAGAACGTTCAGGCAGTTCTGGTGAACATCTTTGCTGGGATCAACCGTTGCGACTGGGTCGCTGAAGGTGTCGTTCAAGCGCTGAGGGAAGTTCAGGTCGATGTTCCTGTGGTTGTCCGTCTCGCCGGTACCAATGTCGAAGAGGGTCAGAAAATCCTGGCGCAATCCGGTCTACCGCTGATCCGTGCGACGTCGCTGAACGAAGCCGCCGAACGCGCCGTGGGTGCGTGGAAAAACGATCTCGATCAAAACACTCGTGTGAGGGCTGTCTGATGAGCATTCTTCTCGATCGCGAAAGCAAAGTTATTGTCCAGGGGATCACCGGCAAAATGGCCCGGTTCCACACCAAGGACATGATTGAATATGGCACCAATGTCGTTGGGGGCGTGGTCCCGGGCAAAGGCGGTGAAACCGTCGAAGGCGTGCCGGTGTTCGACACCGTCAAGGAAGCTGTGGCAGCCACTGGTGCCGACGCGTCTCTGGTGTTTGTACCGCCTCCGTTCGCAGCGGATTCTATCATGGAAGCGGCAGACGCAGGCATCAAATATTGCGTCTGCATCACCGACGGCATCCCTGCTCAGGACATGATCCGCGTGAAACGCTACATGCGCCGCTACAAGAAAGAGGATCGCATGATCCTGACCGGCCCGAACTGTGCCGGAACCATCAGCCCCGGCAAGGCGCTGTTGGGGATCATGCCAGGTCATATCTATCTTCAGGGCAATGTGGGCATCATTGGCCGGTCCGGAACCTTGGGATATGAGGCCGCAGCGCAGCTCAAAGAGCTGGGCCTGGGAGTCTCGACTTCGGTTGGTATTGGCGGTGATCCCATCAACGGGTCTTCGTTCCTGGACATCCTGACCTGGTTTGAAAACGATCCCGAGACCAAGGTAATCTGCATGATTGGTGAAATCGGTGGCCCACAGGAAGCTGAAGCCGCCGAATACATCAAGGAAAACGTGACCAAACCGGTGGTGGCCTATGTCGCGGGTCTGACCGCACCCAAAGGCCGGACTATGGGCCACGCAGGCGCGATCATCTCGGCGTTTGGTGAATCTGCTTCGGAAAAGGTGGAGATCCTCGAAGCAGCCGGCGTGACCGTCGCTGAAAACCCGGCCGTGATTGGCGAAACCATCGCCCGGGTCGTGAATGCTGCCTGATCCGTCCTGCGGATAAGGCACCTAAGGCGCTTCGCCTCCTGTCCGGGGCAATGGAGGGGGCGAAGCGTCACAATTTCACAGTCGCTTGAGGGAGAGACGTCATGCAAAAGCCCAAGGTTCTCGTTACGCGTCGCTGGCCAGCTGCAGTCGAAGCCCAGCTGAGCGAACGTTTTGACACCGTGCTGAACACCGGTGACAAGCCATTGAACGAAATCGAAATCCGTGATGCGCTGCGCAGTTTTGATGCGGTTTTGCCAACGGTGACCGATACGGTATCTGCCAAGGCGCTGGATGTTTCGCAGCCCCAGGCGCGTATTCTGGCCAATTACGGCGTCGGCTACTCCCATATTGATATGGAGCGTGTGGCCGATCACGGTATGATGGTTACCAATACCCCTGACGTTCTCAGCGAATGCACCGCCGACATCGCTATGACGCTTTTGCTGATGGTGGCGCGTCGCGCAGGAGAAGGTGAGCGCGAATTACGTGCCGGTCAGTGGACCGGTTGGCGCCCGACACATCTGGTTGGTACCAAGGTTTCGGGCAAGACGTTGGGTGTCGTCGGATTTGGCCGCATTGGTCAGGAAATGGCCCGTCGCGCCCATCATGGGTTCGGAATGAAAATCATTGTTCAGAACCGGTCACGCGTGCCCCCCGACGTGTTGGCCAAATTCAATGCTGTTCAGGTCGACAGCCTCGAAGATCTGATGCCGCAGTGCGATTTCATCTCGTTGCATTGCCCGGGCGGTCCGGCCAATCGCAACCTGATCAACACCCGCATGATGAACCTGATGAAGCCAGACGCGTTCCTGATCAATACAGCCCGCGGTGAAGTGATCGATGAACTGGCGCTTAGCCGGGCATTGATGTTTGAAACCATCGGAGGAGCTGCTCTGGATGTGTTTGACGGCGAACCCCGGATCAACCCCGATCTGCTGCAATGCGACAACCTGGTGATGTTGCCGCATCTGGGCTCTGCCACCCGCGAGGCGCGCGAGGCCATGGGTTTCCGCGTTGTTGACAACCTCACCGATTTCTTTGAAGGGCGCGATCCACGTGACCGCGTAAGTTGATATGAACCGTCCTGCCGAAGCCGATCCGACACCCGCCCCCGACACAGGGTATGCAGCCGCGCTGCGCGTGGAACTGCGGGCCCTTTGGTTGGATGTTCTCAAACAACGTGCACCCGAAGTCGCCCAGAGAATCCAATCCGGTACCCGGTGGACCCTCAAGGACCCCAATAGCGCGATTCCGCATTTGCAGGCCCATAACATCTGGTTCCAGCTGCTGAAGATCATTGATGAAAACGCTGCAATGCGGGACCGCCGCAATGCTGAAACCCAAGACGGCCCCCAAGCGGTTGAGGGCAGTTTTGCTCTGGCTTTGGAGCAGGATGGGGCATTGGCGACTCCCGAACGTTTGACCCAGGTGATTCAGGGTCTGTCGTTTGGGCCAACGCTGACCGCCCATCCGACCGAAGCCAAACGTGTGACGATTTTGGAAATCCACCGGCGCATTTACCGGGGGCTCGTTTCGCTGGAAGAAAAGCGCTGGACGCCACGCGAACGTGCGGATCTGCTCGAAGACCTGCGAGCGGAAATTGATCTGCTGTGGCTGACCGGAGAGTTACGCCGGGAACGCCCGTCACTGAATGATGAAATCCAATGGGGGCTGCAGTTCTTTCGCGACAGTCTTTTCGATGCAGTGCCTCAGCTGTTTGACCGTTTTATCGCAGCTACCGCCCCAATCACCGGCCAAAAGGATGATGTGACACCCTGTCTCAAATTCCATTCCTGGATTGGCGGCGACCGTGACGGCAACCCCAATGTCACGGTCCAGGCTACGGCTCAGGCTTTGGGAGCCAACCGGTTGGCCGTGTTGGAAACCTATCTGAGCGATCTGTCCAGGGCGGCCGCGCGGATTTCGATTTCCTCGGCGATCTTGTCGTTGGCCGGTCCCGATTCCGATGCCATCCAGCGCATTGTCGAAACTTCGAACCCTTACAAGGCGTTGCACCAGAACACGGGCGAAATCTTCCGTCAGGCGCTTGAAGCGATCCGAACCCGGATCTCGGACACGATAGACAGGGCTGGAACGGCCTATGATCATGTAGATGACTTTATCGCTGATCTGTGTGCAGTCGAGGCGGCTTTGGGGAATCTCGGGGCTGATCGTCTGGCGGATCGCTACATCCGGCCGATCCGCTGGAAAGCTCAGGTGTTCGGCTTTCGTACAGTCACATTGGATATTCGCCAGAATTCAACCGTCACGACGCAAGCGCTTACGGATATCTGGAGCCGTACCGGAGACACGCCAACCTATGGCACAGCCGAGTGGTCTCAGCGTCTGCGCCGGGAATTGGGGAGCGCCTCTCTCAGCTTTGTGGATCCGACACAGTTGAGCGATCAAAGCGCGGAGCTCATTGGCCTCCTGGGGCTGATGAAACAGACGGTCGGTGGGGACGATCCCAGTGCGTTGGGCCCGTTTATCCTGTCGATGACCCGGTCTACGGATGATCTTCTGGGGGTTTATCTGCTGGCTCGATACGCCGGATTCGGTGCCGAAAAGGCAACCCTGCGCGTGGTGCCGCTGTTTGAAACCATCGACGATTTGCGCGCAGCTCCGCGCATTCTGAATGGGGTGTTGGATGTTCCCTTTGCCCGTCGTTCGCTCAAGGATGGCAGTGGTCGGATCGAGGTCATGTTGGGGTATTCCGACAGCAACAAGGACGGTGGCTTTGTTTGTTCGACTTGGGAACTGGAAAAAGCGCAGCGCTTGATTGCGCGTACTTTGGCAACGCATCGTTTGCAGCCGGTGTTTTTCCATGGGCGCGGTGGATCAGTCTCGCGCGGGGGGGCACCGACAGAACGTGCGATTGCGGCCCAACCGGCAGGCACCGTTGCGGGCAGGCTGCGGATCACCGAACAGGGTGAAGTTGTCAGTTCAAAATACGCCAATCGTGGCACTGCGTTACAGCAGCTGGAATTGACGGTTTCCTCGGTGTTGCGTCATTCTTTGCGCCCCGACATTCCGGCACTGAACCCCGATCACGAAGACGCATTCGAAGCCTTGTCGGGGATGTCCCAAGCGGCCTATTCCAACCTGCTGAATACGCCAGGCTTCATCGACTATTTCCAGCAGTCCAGCCCGGTAGAGGAACTGGCCATGCTCAAGATCGGGTCGCGTCCGGCGCGCCGGTTTGGAGCCAGTTCGCTGGACGATCTGCGCGCAATCCCATGGGTGTTTGCCTGGTCTCAGAATCGCCATATGATCACGGGCTGGTATGGGTTCGGCAGTGCTGTTTCCAGCTTCCGTCGCTTTCGCGGAGCCCAGGGCGAAGCCATTCTCAAGGAAATGTTTCACACGGCACCCTTGTTCCGATTGGTTGTGGATGAGGTTGAAAAAGCGCTGTTCCTCGCTGACATGGACATTGCCCGGACGTATGCGTCGCTGGTGGAAGACACGCAAACCCGCGATCTGATGTTTGGATCTGTGCTCAAAGAATACCAGGCCAGCCGTGAAGCTCTTGCCTTCTTGACGGGATCCTCAGAACTGGCCCGTCGCTTTCCCAAATTGCGAACCCGGTTCGATCGGATTCGCGACATGTTGCATGACATTCATACGGTACAGGTTTCCTTGTTACAGGAAAACCGAGCCGCCGCATCGCCGACATTGCCCATTCCTCTGATGCAATCCATGAATTGCGTCGCTGCTGGTTTGGGTTGGACCGGATAACATATTACCACTAGGAGCCCCGAACATGACCGACACCCCCCGCGACACTGGTTTTTTCACCGAGTCACTCTCGACGCGCGACCCTGAGCTTTATGGCGCAGTGACGGCCGAGCTTGGCCGTCAGCGCGATGAGATCGAGCTGATTGCCTCTGAAAACATCGTCTCGGCCGCCGTGATGGAAGCCCAGGGCAGCGTTCTGACCAACAAATATGCCGAAGGCTATCCCGGGCGTCGCTACTATGGCGGTTGCCAATATGTGGACGTGGCCGAAAACCTGGCTATCGACCGCGCCAAGCAGCTGTTTGGCTGTGACTTTGCCAATGTGCAGCCGAATTCAGGCAGCCAGGCGAACCAAGGCGTGTTCCAGGCGCTGCTGCAGCCGGGCGACACCATTCTGGGCATGAACCTGGCCTCGGGCGGTCACCTGACCCACGGGGCTGCGCCCAACCAGTCGGGCAAATGGTTCAACGCCGTGCAATATGGCGTGCGCCGGTCCGACAACCTCATCGACTATGACGAGGTCGAAGCCCTGGCCAAGGAACACCAGCCCAAGATGATCATCGCGGGTGGCTCGGCCATTCCGCGGGTCATCGATTTTGCCCGGATGCGTGAGATTGCTGATATGGTTGGTGCCTACCTCCATGTTGATATGGCGCATTTCGCCGGTCTGGTTGCCACAGGCGAACATCCCTCGCCGTTCCCGCATGCGCATGTGGCCACGACCACCACGCACAAGACCCTGCGCGGTCCGCGTGGGGGCATGATCGTCACAAATGATGAAGCAATCGCTAAGAAGGTGAATTCGGCGATCTTCCCCGGTATCCAGGGTGGCCCGCTGATGCATGTGATCGCGGCCAAGGCCGTGGCCTTTGGCGAAGCGCTCCGCCCCGAGTTCAAAGCCTACATGCGTCAGGTGCGCCTGAATGCCGACGCGCTGGCCGATCAGCTGATCAAAGGCGGGTTGGACATCGTGACCGGCGGCACCGACACCCATGTCATGCTGGTCGACCTGCGCCCCAAAGGCGTGACCGGCAACATCGTGGACAAGGCCCTCGGCCGTGCCCATATCACCACCAACAAAAACGGCATCCCGTTTGATCCGGAAAAACCGACCGTAACCTCGGGCATTCGTCTGGGCACACCCGCAGGCACCACCCGCGGCTTTGGCGAGGCGGAATTCCGCGAGATCGCGGATATGATCATCCAGGTCGTCGACGGTCTGGCCGCCAACGGAGAAGACGGCAACGCCGATGTCGAAGCCACGGTCCGCGCCCAGGTGGCCACTCTCTGCGCGCGCTTCCCGCTCTATCCGAACCTGTAAACCACAGGATCCTTAACAACCTCTCAAACCCCGCCGCATTCCGCCGGCGGGGTTTTTCATTCCAAACCCGCAACACCACGCTTCCGTCCAGCCGCCCCAGCCCAGCTCGCGACCACACGGCACACCGCCCGCTTCGGCTTCTTTCTGGTCACAAATACCTCGGGGGAGCAGCCAAAGGCTGCGGGGGCAGAGCCCCAATCCGCGCACAAACGCAACACACCCAAACACAACGGACAATAAACCCGTCCCGCGCGGGGGGGCTTAGGCCAATTTGACTATCGGGCGATCATGAGATGTAGCCCGGATAGGGCTGGCGCAACACAGCCGTTGCCATCATACCCGACAGGGTGGTCAGGTCAAAAACCGGTAGCCCCAATTGCTGTTGCAATCGCCACGCATAGGGCGGCAGATCCGTGCATTCCAATACAATAGCCCGGATGTCTGGGGCGCGTTCGACCAAGATCCGCCCGGCCTGCAACAACTCTTCGGTTACCTTATCCAGATCCATGACGGTCCGCTCGTTTCGCAGGATCACGGAGGCAAATTCCTCAGTTTCGTCAAGCCCTTGAACCGCAATCGGAATATCGGCTGCACCGACGCCGCGCAGGTGCGCGTCAGTCAAGGACACAGCGGAAGCGGTCAGAACACCAACGGGTGCCTGGGTCATGTGATGGACCATGGGCACCTGGATCAACGCGGAGACAAACACGGGGATAGATACGGCTGCTGAGATTTCGGCCTGAAACAGGGCCAAAAACCCGCAAGATCCAGTGATCGCGCGTACGCCCTTGGCTTCCAGCCGTTTGGCTGCAGCGATCAGGCGATCTTTCATTTCGCCAGTAGGGTTGCCAAGAAGCTCGGGAACCGTAATGCCATCCAGCATTTCGTACATGACCGTAAAACCCAGGCTTGACGGGTTTTTGATATGACCAGGTGGTTTGGGAAAGTAGCTCTCCAAAGACAATATACCGATGGTGATGCCGCAGATGTTTTGTCCGCCAGGGTGGGTAACCATGGGTTGATATCCTTTAATAGCGCAGGGGGTGAAACGGAGTCAGGTCATGATTTGTGGACAAACCGGTGGTGATGTCGGCCACCAAACGTCCGGTTTTTGGGGCCATCATCAGACCATAATGGCTGTGCCCAAAGGCCGCGATCAGTCCGGGTAACCCGTCGATTTCACCGATGCAGGGGAGGCTGTCAGGCAACGACGGGCGTTGCCCAGACCAGGTCGAAAAATTGTCGGAATTCAGATCCGGTAACAATTGTTGCGCCAGTTTCACCAACCCATCCAATCGGCTTTGGTTGATTGGCGCATCGAGACCGGCAAATTCGGCCGTCCCTGCGACGCGCAACCCGTCCTCCATCAGCGAGGCGACGAATTTCATATCCATGTCCATGACTGAGTTGTTCAAGGCAAGACCTGGATTTTGGAAAGAGACATGATAGCCGCGTTCGGATTGCATCGGGATGTTGATGCCCAAAGGTTTCAACAGCTCGGCCGACCATACACCCATAGCCAAAACCAGCTTTGGAACAGTTTCCTCGCCTGAATCGGTAACATAGCGCCAGCCCCCCCCCTCGATTGGCAGAATGGCGCGGACGGACTGCCGCAAGATTTCACCGCCCATAGCGCGGAATTTGTCGGCCAACACAGTGCCGATCCGTCCGGGCGACAGGGCGCGGGCCTGTCCCTTGATCAGAATTGCCGCCTGAAAATCGTGGGTCAGCGCAGGTTCCAGGCTCTGGAGATCAGCGGCAGTGATCCGTTCCAGGTCTGCCCCTTTGTCCCGCCGCATCCGATACTCGACCGTGTCCAGATTGGCCGCTTCTGAGTTGCGAAACGCATGGACATAATAGCTGTCTTGCACCAGATCCTCGTGTCCGGTCCCGGCCAGATGTTGGCGAAACAGATCAACGCAGTCGCGGTTCAGCGAATCCATGGCTTCGCTGATATGGCTGACTTTTTCGGCGCGTCCTTCATACAGAAAACGCAGACCCCACGGTGCGATCCGCGGCAAATAGCTGGGTTTCACAGTCACTGGACCCAATGGGTCCAGCAACCAGCCCGGGACCTTTTTCCACAAACCCGGCATGGATTGCGGAACAATGGACCAGGGTGAAATGATCCCCGCGTTGCCAAAGGAGGTGGCCTGACCGGGGGCGTCCCGGTCAATCAGCCTGACATTTAATCCGCGTTCGGCCAGGGACAGCGCGGAACAGATCCCGACAATCCCGGCTCCCAGAACCGTGACGTCGGGTTGGTCTTCCTGGGTCATGCCGTTGCCCGCTCCTGGCGTTGTTGTGCCAATTGCTGGACGATGACGGGAGCAAAAATCACCAGAGCGGTCAGATCGGACCCGCTGGATGGTGCAACCAGGAACAGCCCACCGATGGCCATGAGGATACGCCAAACCCCTGACAGGCGCGCCAGGAAATACCCGGAAACTGCTGTTGCGATGGCAAAGACACCCAACGCACAGGTGATCGAGACCTGCAGGAACGATGTGATGGTGAAATATTCCGGCAAAACGATCAGCATGGTGGGCGCATAGACGAACACCATTGGGACCATCAGCTTGCCCAATCCCAGGGTAAAGGCACTGACGCCGGTACGGAACGGGTTGGACCCGGCGATCCCCGCAGCGGCATAAGCCGAGGCACAGACCGGCGGGGTGATTTCCGAGATCACGCCATAGTACAACACGAACATATGAGTCGCGAGCGGAGGCACACCCAACTGGCTCAGCGCCGGTGTCGCGACCGCGACCAGCATGATATAAAGCGCCGTTGTCGGCAGACCGGCACCCATCAGGATACAAGCCATGGCGATCAGAACCAGAGACAGGAATTGTTGGATCGAAGGCTGACTGAAGGTCTCGATACCGGTCCAATCCAACAGCGGTGCCAGATTTGCAGCCATGTCAGCCGCCCCCCCGGTGACCATAAAGCCAAGGCGGAAGCCGACACCTGTGGTGTTGATCACGCCAACAACGATGCCCACGGCGGCAGAAGCCGCGCCAACGGCCAGCGCGTATTGCACACCCACATGAAAGCTGTCGAACAGATCGCGGAAGGATTGGCGTTCATTGCGATGCAGGCAGCCCAGGATGGTCAGTGCAGCGAGCATTCCTGCCATTTCCGGGGAATAACCTTCGCCAGAGTAGGGCGACGCCTTCCAAAAGATGAACCCAAGCAGCGCAAAGGGAACCACCAGAGAAGCCGGTTTGTTAAAGGCGCAGAAGCCAACGACCACGCACAGGCTGAGCCCGATAAAGGCAGCCATGTTTGGCGAATACCCCGAAAACAGCACCAGCAGCAACGCGACCAGAGGAATAATGGTGAACCAGCCGTCGCGCCAGACTTTCATGAACTGGGGCAGTTGTTCTTTGGGATAGGCATCAAGGCCGAGCCGTTTGGCGGTGAAATGCACGATCGAGATCACCCCGATATAATGCATCATCGCGGGTACGATGGCGGCAATCACGATGGTGGTATAGGGCACCTCGAGATATTCGGCCATCAGGAAGGATGCGGCCCCCATGATTGGCGGGGTGATCTGACCACCGGCTGATGCGGCGGCTTCGACGCCACCTGCGAAATGGGCCGGATACCCCATCTTTTTCATGTTTGGGATGGTGAGCGATCCGGTTGAAACCGTGTTGGCGATGGAGGAGCCCGAGATGGTGCCAAAGAACGCGGAACTGACAACTGAAACTTTGGCCGGACCACCGGTATAGCGCCCAGCCAGGATCATGGCGTTATCGACAAAAAACTGACCCAGGCCCATCCGTTGGGCCACGACGCCAAACAGGACAAAATGAAAGACAACCGTGGAAACCACCCAAAGCGTGACACCAAAGATGCCTTCGGACGGGAAATACATGTTGTTCACGAACTGCTGCCAGTTCACGCCCGGATGCTTCAGGATCTGCGCGGGCATATAGGGGCCGAACAACGCATAGCTCATAAAGATCAGGATGATCAGCGGCAGAACAAATCCGATGGTTCGCCGGGCGATCTCCAGAACCGTCAGGATAAGCATGGTGCCAAAAAACACGTCGATCCCGGTCGGGTTGCCTTGGCGCAGCGCCTGTTCGGGAATGTTCAGACCCATTCCGGTGAAGCCACGCCAGCTGACCCACAGAAACAAGGCGGCAGCCATCCCGGTCAGTGCCAGTGCCCAATCATACAAGGGCACGTTGCCCGGAGCCCATAGGCTGCCTTTGCCATAGGTCATCGACTGATCGGTGCGGATCAGCGGAAAGCTGAGGAAGATGAACAGGAACAGGCCAGCCAGATGGATGCCCATGTGAACATGATCAACGGGCGTGCCGAATCCGGCGGTCCACAGATGATACAGCGCAAAGGCAATCGTCGCCCAGTAGACCAGTTTGGTCAGCGTCGGCCCGTTGTCCCGTGTCTGAAGGGCGGAGTCGTACTGCTTCTCCAGCTCCTCCAGTTCCTTGTTGTCGAGATGAGAGTTCAAACCCATTACAGGATCCACCGTTCAAAGGGGCGCGCCGTTTGGGGGCAAAGCCGTCACCCTGCGGGTTGCGCCAGAAAGAAAAAGGGCGGCAAAGGACCATGATCCAGCGCCGCCCAGTGGGAGGTAATTACTTCAGAGCACCGATTTCACGATAAAAGCGCTCGGCACCCGGATGCAGCGGCACACCGATCCCGGCCACGCCATCCAGGGCAGTTTCCAGGGTGATGACCTTGCCTTTGGGGTGGCCATTGTCCAGAAGCTTGCGGGCGGTTTTCGACCACATTGCCTTGGTGATCTGATAAATCAGCTCTTCGTCGATATTCGCGTTGGTGACCATGATGCCGGACACGGCGACCGTGTTCACGTCATAATCCACACCGGGGTAGGTCCCAGCCGGGATTTGCGAGGGGATGTAATAAGGAACGGTTTTATTGGCCTGGGCGACTTCTTCCTCGGACCAGTTGTACAGTTCCATTCCTTTGGTGTTGTCCAGCTGGATCATCGCGGCCACTGGTGTACCGGCAGCATAGAAATAGGCGTCCAACTGACCATCCGCGATGCGTTCCGCAGATTGTGCGTTGTTCAACTCCGCCTCTTCCATGTTGTCCCGATTCACGGCGTGATCATTCAGGATCAGCTCGACCGCGATCTGTGTGCCCGATCCCGCCTGGGCGATACCAACGCGTTTTCCTTTGAGGTCGCCCAGACCTTCCAATGAAGCGCCTTTGGGCATCACCAGATGCAGGTCTTCGGGGAACAGATTGGCGATCACCCGCAGGTCGGGTTTGGCATTGCCTTCGAATTTGCCGACACCATGATAGGCGAAATGCAGCGTTGCCGCGCCGGACAGGCCTGCTTCCATCTGGCCATTCTGGATGGCGTTGACATTATGGGCCGATGCGTTGGTCGATTGAGCGATCGCAACCAGACCTGGAACGCCACAGTTGCCGCCCTCTTCGCAGGACCGCGACCCGGGTGGGTTGGAAATGGCGTTGGCAATGATCCCGCCAATCGGGAAATAGGTGCCGCCGGCACCACCAGTGCCAATGCGGAAAAAGGTCATTTCCTGCGCGCTAGCTGCGCCTGCCATCATGCAGGCCGCGACGGCCGCGCCGGTGAATTTGTTAAAAAGTCCCATCGTGTTCTCCCTCATTGGATTCCGTCACGGTCTTGTCGACCTTGGACGTGCATTTTTCCATTTTGACAGCATGGCAAGCTTATACATAAAAACAAATTGGTAATTTTTCGGTATCCATAAATGTTTTCTATATGATACGACGTTTGGATGAATTTCCAGCAGCTCACCGTCTTTCGCGAAGTCATGAAAACCGGATCCGTCAGCGATGCGGCCCGCAATCTGCACCGCACGCAACCCGCGATCAGCGCGTCCCTAAAAGCTTTGGAGGCATCTCTGGGAATCGAGTTGTTTCAACGTGATGGCCGCCGCTTGCTCCCAGTTCCTGAAGCGTACTACCTTTTGTCCGAAGCCTCGGAAATTTTGGATCGGTTAAAGTCAGCCGAGTCAAACCTGAGCGGCTTGCGGGACCGGACGTCAGGCGTGTTGCGAATCGTGGCGATGCCGGGACCTTCGGCGCATATTCTGCCCCGATTTGTCAGCTCATTCATCGACAGCACGCCCGATGTGCAGGTGACTTTTGCCACGCGCAGCTCGCCACAGATTCGCAGCCTCATCGCAGCACAAAGCTTTGACTTGGGGTTTTGCGACACGTCCAACACTCTGGATCAGGATCTGCTGTGTGACAGCGAAAACCTTTTTTGCAAATGCCTGTGTGCCTTGCACATGGATCACCCTCTGGCAAAACGGGATGTCATTCAGGCCGAGGATCTGGACGGGGTGCCCATGGGTGTCTTGCAACCCAATCATGGAACCTATTTGGAAACCACGCGTGCCTTTGCCGAACGAGATGCCCAATTCAACATCCGAATAGATGCACAATACTTCATACCCCTGTTTCACTTTATCGAAGCGGGGCAGATCTGTTCCATCGTCGATGTTCTGAGCGCGGAAAGTTACCTGAGCAGCCGTGGTGACCAAAGTCGGATTCGGTTCGTTCCCTTCGAACCGGTGGTCCCTTTTGGGTATTCAATCTTGACGCCCTACAACAAGCCTATGTCCAGATTGTCCGGGGCCTTTGTCGTGGCTTTGCGGGATCGCGTTGAGAACATTATAAAAACCCGACAATCCGGAAGCTGAAACGCGCAACTTATGACGGGTCGATTGCGATTCTTGCCATATTGGTTGCGACCTGATCCATGAATTGTTTGCCGGTGTTGGACAGGGCCCGACTGCGAGCCGTGAGGATAACAATATCCAACAGAATCCGTGGTTCAAAGCGGCGCACAACATAGCCCTCTCCATCATCGCTCATCAGCGTAAACGGGTCGATCAATGAGGCACCAAACCCCTGTTTCACCAGGTTCAGAGCATTGCGGAACAGATCTGTGTGACACCGCACGCGCCATTTGGCACCCGCGGCGTGAAATGTTTCGCGAGCGCGCCGGTTAACCATATGTTCAGCGCCCATGACAATGAATGGGTAATCATCCATCAGTTCGGGGGTCAGCACATCGTATTCGACCAGGGGACTATTGGTGGGAATTGCGCATAGGGTTTCGAAATGGAAATGCAGCGCGTCCAGCCCATCATGGCGCAGGGGCAATTCACAAATCCCGATCTCGAACAGGCCGGCCATCACCCATTCCTGGATTTTGGACGAATATTGCGACTGAAAAGATACCACCAGATCGGGGCGCGTTTCCGCAAATTGACGGATCTGCTCGGGCATGAAACCGAAGGCCAATGCGTGATTGGTCGCGACTTGTAGCTGGCCCATTTTCTGGTTCTGCAAATCGACAACGGCCTGATTTACGTGGTCCAGCCCCCGGACAACGGTGTCAATTTCATCGAATAGGACCATGGCTTCGGGTGTTGGAATCAGGCGCCCGCGGGTGCGTTCGAACAGTTTCAATTTCGTTGATCGTTCGAGCTGGGAAATCAGGTTCGAAATCCCGGGTTGCGAGATGCCCAGCTGTTCGGCGGCACCGGTGACAGTGCTGGTTTCGATGGTGGCGTGAAAGGCCTGATATTGGCGGAAAGAAGATGTCATAACGTATAGTATCATAATTTATTATGGACTTGGAAAAAAATAGTATTGGAAATGATGGAGTAGAGTCCGCAAGCTGTCCTAGGGACAAGGGAGAGTTTCGTGGATCTGCAACAGACAATAACTGGGTTTGACCTGTGGCACCTGCAATTGCCGGTGGTGTCAGCCCGTGATCACGGGATTGGCCGTGTTTCGGGGTCGTGCGAAATCGTCGTGCTGCGCCTGACAGCAGAAGGTGGCAGCCAGGGGTTCGGCGAGGCGTCGCCCTGGTCAGTTTTCACCGGCTCCCCCGAGGCCAGCTTTGCCGCGTTGGATCGCTATATCCGCCCGTTGGTCGTCGGTCGCCGGGTCGCGGATCGTGCGGCGATCCTGCAGGACGCAGCCAAATGCGTGGCGCATTGCACCGAGGCCAAGGCCGCGTTGGAAAGCGCGTTGTTGGATCTGACCGGGCAGATCTCGGACCTTCCTGTCTGGGCTTTGCTGGGCGGGAAATGCCGTGACACCATTCCGCTCAGTTGCTCCATTGCCAATCCGATTTTCGATGATGACATCGCGTTGATGGAACGCCTGCGCCAAGACAAAGTCGGCTTGATCAAGCTGAAAACCGGCTTCAAGGATCACGCGTTCGATGTGATGCGTTTGGAGCGCATTGCCCGTGATTTCCCCGAATTCCGCGTGCGGGTCGATTACAATCAAGGGCTGGAGATCGAAGACGCCGTGGGTCAGGTTATGGATGTGGCCCAGTTTGAACCCGACTTTATCGAACAGCCTGTGCGGTATCATCATTTCGACATGATGGCCCGGTTGCGGGGAATGATCGATGTGCCGCTCTTGGCCGATGAGAGCGTGTTTGGTCCCGAAGACATGGTGCGTGCCGCTCGCGAAGGCATCTGTGACGGAGTGTCCGTCAAGATCATGAAATCTGGCGGGCTCAGCCGGGGCCAGTCGGTGGCCCGGATTGCGGCGGCCAACGGATTGATGGCCTATGGTGGAGACATGTTCGAGGCGGGTCTGGCGCATCTTGCGGGAACCCACATGATTGCAGCCACGCCTGAAATTTCATTGGGGTGTGAGTTTTATCAGGCGTCATACTTCCTCAAGGAAGACATCCTGGAGACGCCATTCGAGGTCCGTGACGGTCAGGTTGTTGTACCGGATGCACCGGGGTTGGGGCTGCACCCGGACCTGGACAAGCTGACCCACTACGCCGTTCGTACGACGGAGACAGTATGACCCAACAGCGCAAAACCATCGCAATCGTCGGCGCCGGGATCATCGGAGTTTCAACTGCGATCTGGCTGCAACGCGATGGCCATGACGTCATTCTGATAGACAAGGCTGGTCCGGGCGAAGGTGCCAGCTCTGGAAACGGCGGTATTCTGGCGTCTTGTTCCAGCGTGCCTGTCACAGGGCCAGGGTTGATCAGGAAAGCACCCAAGATGCTGTTCAGCCCCAACCAGCCGCTGTTCCTGCGGTGGGGGTATTTGCCGAAACTGGCACCATGGTTGATGCGGTATCTGTCCAATGCCAATGCCGAAGATACCCGGCGGATTTCGCGCGCGGTGGCCGGGATTGTTGGGGACAGCCTGAATGATCACCTGGCTCTGTCTGCTGGAACAGGCGCTGAAAAATGGATTGTGCCGTCTGATTACGCCTATATCTACAACGACCGTGCCCATTTTAACCAAGATGCGTTCGGCTGGCAGCTGCGACGCGAGAATGGCGTCGTATGGGACGAACTGGAAGGCGACGCATTCCGCGCATGGGATGATGTCTTTGCCCCCGAATTGGGGTTTGCGGTCAAGATGGGTGATCACGGTCGGATTACTGATCCTGCGGCCTATGTCAAAGATCTTGCCAAACATGTGGTGGCGCAGGGTGGGCGATTGGTGACAGCCGCCGTGGATGATTTCGTGCAGGAAAATGGCCAGATCACCGGCGTTCGCGCGGGTGGTGAAACCATCGCCTGCGATGCGGTGACAGTAACAACCGGCGTCTGGTCGGGGCCGTTGGCCAAAAAACTGGGCCTGTCGGTTCCGCTGGAGGCGGAGCGTGGATACCACATCGAATTGTGGGACCCGAATTTCATGCCCAAGACCCCGGTTATGGTGGCATCGGGTAAATTCGTGGCGACACCTATGGACGGGCGGCTACGGCTGGCCGGAGTAGTCGAGTTCGGCGGGATTGAGGCTGGGGCCTCGAAGGCACCGCTTAACCTGCTCAAGAAGAACGGTATATCGGCCTTTCCTGGGTTGAAATGGAAAGAGATGACGGAATGGATGGGCTTTCGTCCTGCACCTGCGGACTCAATCCCGGTGATTGGCGAAATCCCGGGGATCAAGGGCGCGTACACCGGGTTCGGACATCACCATATCGGGCTGACGGGCGGCCCCAAGACCGGCAGATTGCTGGCCCAAATGATAGCGGGACGACAACCAAACGTTGACGTGTCCGTCTATTCGCCTGCACGTTACGTGTAGGCCAGACACAAAAAGATCAGGCAAAACCAACCAATAGGGAGATAGAACATGAAAAAATTGACCAACCTGATGGCAGCCACCGCGCTGACCGCCGTTTCGACAGTTGCCGCCGCGCCGGTGATGGCAGAAACTTGGGACATGCCGATGGCGTATTCTGCCTCGAACTTTCATTCCGCCACGGGTGCCGAATTCGCGAAATGCGTGACCACCGGCACCGGAGGCGAGCTGGAGATCGTGACCCATCCGTCGGGCTCGCTGTTCAAGGGTGCGGATATCAAACGCGCGATTCAGACCGGCCAGGCGCCGATCGGCGAGCGTCTGCTCTCTGGTCATCAGAATGAAAACGCCCTGTTTGGGTTCGACTCGATCCCGTTTCTGGCCACGTCATTTGATGACAGCGCCAAATTGTGGAAAGCGGCCAAGCCGAGCCTTGAAAAAGTTCTGTCCGAGCAGAACTTGACGCTGCTTTATGCTGTGCCATGGCCCCCGCAAGGGCTGTATTTCAAGAACGAAGTGACCTCGGTCGCGGAAATGAAGGGCATCAAGTTCCGTTCGTACAACAACGCCACTTCGCGTCTGGCCGAGCTGACCGGAATGCTGCCCGTAACTATTGAGGCAGCTGAAATCAGCCAAGCCTTTGCCACAGGGGTTGCTGAATCCATGGTGTCGTCGGGGTCGACTGGATACGACCGCAAGGTCTGGGAATCCCTGGACTATTTTTATGAGGTCGATGCCTGGCTGCCGCGGAACTATGTGATGGTGAATTCCGAAGTCTGGGCAGATACGGCCGAGGCGCACAAGAACGTCATCACGGGATGCGCCGAGTTGGCTGAATATGCCGGCAACTGGCGGGCCAAGGAATACACCGGGTTCACCCTTCAGGGGCTGCGCGATGGTGGCATGACTGTTGGCCCCGCGTCGGATCAGATGGTGGGTGAGCTGAAAGAAATCGGCGTCACCATGACCAATGAGTGGTTGGAAGCCGCAGGCGACGAAGGCAAAGCCATCGTCGATGCCTTCAAAGCCATGCAGTAACACAAAACAATCGGGCGGCGCGTCACGTGCCGCCCGAATTGCATCCAATGGGAGGGTGACACGATGGGCGTTCTGCGCAGCCTCAGGGTCGGACTGGACTTTTTATACCGCTTAGCTGAATTTATTGCGGCCTTGTGCATGATTGCCATTCTGGCGCTGATCATGCTTCAAATGTTGGCCCGATGGTCCAGCGAAGTATTTCCGGGCGCACCCGAATATGCAGCTTACTTTATGGCTGCTGCGTCATTCATGGGGTTCGCCGCAGCTTTGAACCGTGGATCGCACATTCGGGTCTCGCTGTTGCTGAATGCCGTCGGCCCGAAAATGAAGCGTTACGTCGATATCTGGTGCTTTGCCGTGGCTTCGGCCACGATGTGGTATTTTGTCTGGCACGCCCGCCAGTTCGTTTACTGGTCGTGGAAATTCAACGATGTCAGCCAGGCCCAAGACAGGACAGCCCTGTGGATCCCGCAATCGGTGATGATCATTGGTGGCGCCCTGCTTGCGATTGCCCTGACAGACAGCCTGATCAATCTGATCTTCAAGGGAGAAAACCGTATCTCCCACGACAACATCGAAACGCAGGAGGTCTGAATCATGGATTATGTCTTTTTGGTTCTGATTTTCCTGGCCGTCCTGTTCCTGTTGTTGGGGAGCGGTGTTTGGGTCGGTATTGCCATGATGGGCGTCAGCTGGGTTGCGCTCGAACTGTTCTCGAATTCCAGCACCATCGGTCAGGATATGGTCAGCCAGATCTGGTCTGCCTCGAAATCCTGGGAACTTGCTGCCCTGCCCATGTTCATCTGGATGGGTGAGATATTGTTCAGGACCCGACTGTCCGAGGACATGTTCAAGGGCCTGAGCCCGTGGATGGCGCGCCTGCCGGGCGGATTGGTCCATGCCAATATCGTCGGGTGTACCGTGTTTGCCGCCGTGTCCGGTTCGTCGGCCGCGACGTTGACCACTGTGGGCAAGATGTCGATCCCGGAACTGCGCAAACGTAACTATCCCGAAACCATGACCATCGGGACGTTGGCCGGGGCGGCGACCTTGGGCCTGATGATCCCGCCATCGCTGACGTTGATCGTCTATGGCGTTACCATTGATGGCGTGTCGATCATCAAATTGTTCTTTGCCGGGATCGTTCCCGGTCTGGTTCTGGCATCCATGTTCATGGCCTATGTCGCGATCTATTCCAAAGTGTCGAAATCATGGAACCCGGATCAGGAAACCGGCATGACATTTATGGAAAAGCTGAAGAATTCTCGGTTCCTGATCCCGGTGATACTCTTGGTGGTGATGGTGATCGGGTCAATGTACCTGGGCTTTGCGACTCCGACCGAAGCGGCCGCGTTGGGCGTCGTCGGTGCCTGGGTTCTGGCGATTGCGCAAGGGTCACTGAATTGGCAGACTTTCCGTGATTCCACCATTGGGGCGGTGCGGACATCGGCGATGATTGCATTGATCCTGGCGGGATCGGCGTTCCTGAAATTTGCGATGGCCAAAACCGGTCTGCCCAAGGAGCTGGCTGAGATGATTGCCAGCTGGGAGTTCTCGCGGTTTGCGTTGTTGATGGTGCTTTTGGTTTTCTACATCATCCTGGGCTGTTTTCTGGATGGGATTTCGACTGTGGTGCTTACCATGGCCGTGCTCGAGCCGGTGGTGCGGACCGCCGGGATTGACCTGATCTGGTTCGGGATCTTCATCGTTGTCGTTGTGGAAATGGCACAGATTACACCGCCGATCGGGTTCAACCTATTTGTGATGCAGGGAATGACAGGGCATGAGATGGGGTACATCGCTCGGGCTGCGATCCCGATGTTCCTGATCATGGTGTTGATGGTGTTCGTTTTGATTGCCTTCCCGGAACTGGCCACATGGTTGCCTGATAACCTCAGACAGAGATAGCGGTGGCATGATCATTGATCTCCTTGGCAGGGTCGCCCGGTATGGGCGGCTCTGTCTGGTTCTGGGTTTGCTGGCTGGGTTGATCTTGCCAGGGGTGGCGGCGGTGATGCGCCCCTGGATCCCCGAGCTGGTTTCGCTGCTGCTGTTTTTTACTGCGTTTCGTGTCGGTTATCGCGACGCAACGGGGGTGGATCTGAGCAAGGCGTTTGGCCAGGTCCTCATCTTGCAATTGGCGCTGCCGGTGGGGGCAGTGTTGATGTTGATCGGCCTGGATCTCGGGCTGGGGCCTTTGGCAATGGCCGTCGTTCTGGTTTTGGCGGCACCGTCCGTCACCGGTGCCCCAAACTTTACCATTCTGGTGGGCGGTGATCCGGCCCGTGCCTTGCGGGTCTTGGTCCTGGGAACCGCACTGTTGCCGGTGACGGCATTGCCGGTGTTCTGGTTGCTTCCGCAGATCGGTGATCTGCAGGACGTGCTTTGGGCTGCGGGGCGATTGACCCTGGTTGTTCTCAGTGCTGTGGCGCTGGGGTTTGCAGTCCGTCAACTGGCTGCCCCGGATCTGGGTGACCGTGGGCGGGCGGGGCTGGATGGGCTGACATCCATTGTGCTGGCCGTCATCGTTGTCGCGTTGATGTCGGCCATTGGCCCTGCGTTTTCTGAGAGCCCGCTGGGGTTGTTTTGGTGGCTGTGTGTTGCGTTCGCCGTGAACTTTGGCATGCAGGTCGCATATTTCACTCTGTTGACAGTGCTGGGGCAGGATCGCAACGCTATCCCGATGGGGATTGTCGCTGGAAATCGCAATGTCGCGCTGTTTCTGGTGGCGCTGCCGCCAGAAACCACAGAACCACTGTTGATCTTTATCGGCTGTTATCAGATCCCTATGTATCTGACACCCATCCTGCTAAGGAGGTTTTATGCCCGTGCACTTTGCTCAGACTGAAGGCTTCCCGATGATCCGGACTGTTGGTGTTCAGGGGATGCTCGTCACCTTTGCCGATCAGATGACCGAAGCATCGAACCGGGCGACGCTGGCATTCCGCACTGCGATCGAACAGCTGGATTTGGAAGGGGTTATCGAAACCTCAACTTCGTTGGCATCGGCCTATGTCCGGTTCGACCCTCAGAGCCTGTCGCACGCCCGTCTGCATGACTGCCTGTCCACGCTGCTGGATGCCCGAGATTGGTACGCAGCCGAGCTTCCTGTTGGCCGCCGGTTCTGGAGGGTGCCGACCGTCTATGGGACGTCTCGCGCACCACAATTGGCAGAGGCTGCCGACCTTGCAGGGATGAGCGAACACCAGGCGATCGAGAGCCTGAGCTCCTCGCGCGTCCGTGTTCTGACAATAGGGTTCGCGCCGGGGCAACCCTATCTGGGCCCGCTGGGGAAGGAATGGAACATCCCGCGCCAAACCGAATTGACGCCTTTGGTTCCGGCGGGAGCGCTGGTGCTGGCAATCAGTCAGTTTGTGCTGTTCTCGTCGTCCACTCCGACAGGATGGCGACATGTCGGACAGACGGGAATTGGAATATTTCAGCCCAAGGCGGCAACTCCTTTTGCCCTGCGGGCCGGGGACGAGCTGCAGTTTGACGCCGTCACCGAACAGGAATTTGGGCGCATTTGCGAACGGGACCCATCCTTTGGTGGGGCGACAGCCACGGAGATCAGAGCATGAGCGCGCTAAAGGTTCTGCGGATTGGCCCAGCGGTCACGATCCAGGACATGGGGCGGCCAGGGTTGTTGGGTCAGGGGGTGTCTCAGGGAGGAGCTGCTGATGTCCGTGCTCTTGCCGAAGGGGCGGCTCTTCTGGCGCAGCCCGTGACCCATGCCGCGTTGGAAATGGCTGGTATGGGCGGCGATTTTCAGGCCACAGCCCCGCTGCGTATTGCCCTGACCGGCGCAGTGATGAGCGCGTCGATTGATGGCGAACGCGTTTCCTGGAATGCCTCTCACCTGCTGGGGGTCGGACAAACCCTGTCGATTGGTGCCGCGCGTCGTGGCGTTTATGGGTATTTGCATCTGGGCGGTGGGATCAACAGCCCGGTTCTGTTGGGCGCGCGCGCCGTACATCAGTCTGCGGGCCTGGGGCACGCGATCCTTGCAGGCGATGAAATTCCGGTCGGACCGGACAGCGGGTCGGAAATAGGTCTGGTTCTGGCTGTTACGCCCCGGTTCGACGGAGGCGAATTGCGGATTGTCGAGAGCTTTCAGTCGGCTCTGTTTTCGCAGGCCATACGAGACAGATTTGCTGGCACTGTGTTTCAGCGGGGCAGTCGTGCCAACCGGATGGGTGTCGAGCTGGTCAGCGAGGGGGTTGGATTTTCTGCCGAAGGCCAATTGAATATCCTGTCCGAGGTAATCACCCCCGGTGATGTCCAGATGACGGGGGACGGCAAGCCTTTTGTCCTGCTACGAGAATGTCAGACGACAGGGGGGTACCCTCGGATCGGGACTGTTCTGCCATGTGATCTGCCCCGTATCGCACAGGCGCAGCCCGGCGCATCGCTGCGGTTCAATTGGGTCACGTTGGACGAAGCGCTGGCAGCGGAAGAACGGTTTGCAAAAGAGATCAAGGATCTGCGTCGGGCCTGCCAACCGCTTGTGCGCGATCCGGCCGACATTGCGGATCTATTGGCCTATCAATTGGTTGGCGGGGTGATTTCGGCCAAGGCCGATCCGTTCGAAAAGGAAAGCTGATATGAACATGACTGTCGATTTGAACGCCGACATGGGCGAGAGCTTTGGCCCTTGGAACATGGGCGATGATGCGTCGCTGTTGGACATTGTGACTTCGGCAAATATCGCTTGCGGGTTTCACGCGGGCGATCCGGATGTCATGGCCCGGACAATGTCGCGGGCGCGGGACAATGGCGTCGGGATCGGTGCGCACCCGGGATTTCTGGACCTTCAGGGGTTCGGACGGCGCAAGATGCATGTGCCCCATGATACGCTGCGCAACATGATCCGATATCAGTTGGGTGCGGCAAAAGGCATGGCGACGGCCGTTGGGACCCAAGTCCGTCACTTGAAGCTGCACGGCGCGATGTCGAACATGGCCTGCGTTGATCACGCCATGGCGCGCGCCTGTTACGAAGCTGCATTGGATGTTGACCCGGATGTAATCATCATGGTTCTGGCAGCCACGGCGATGGAAGAAGTGGTGCGGGACCTGGGATGCAATTGGTGCGGTGAGATCTTTGCGGATCGTGCCTATAATGATGATGCAACACTGGTGGACCGGTCCCTGCCTGGTGCGGTGATCCATGATCCCGAAGCTGCGGGTCCACGAATATTGGAGATGGTGCGCGAAGGTGCCATCATCACCGAAAGCGGCAAACGCATTCCAACGGCCATTGATACCATTTGTCTGCACGGGGACACCGCCGAAGCTGTTGAACTGGCGAAATCCGTGCGCAGCAGTCTGGAGTCCGGTGGCGTGACCGTACAAAAATTCCAGGGACGCAAAAGTTAGGTGGCTTCGCTGAGAATGAGCGCAGCCACCTGCGTGGCCGAGTTCACGCCCAGCTTGGCCCAGGCTCGCCGTCTAAGGGTGCGCACAGTGTTCTCTGAAATACCCAACTCCAGCGCGGTTCCCGCAACAGTGACCCCCTGAAGAGCAAAATCGCAGATTTCAGCTTCGCGCGGTGTCAGATGTCCAAACAGTCCAGAATCCCGGTCGCGCAGGGCTGAAACACGTGCGGTTGGTGGTGTGCGTAGCCCCATCGACCCGGTGATCCGGTGCCGAAGGCCAATCAGCTCATGCACCAGCGGCAGAACCCGTTGCAGCCGCTCCATTTCAGTATCGGTAATCCAGCCTGCTTTCTCGCCTCTGAGCAAAAAGGTCTGAAGCCCGACGCGATCGGTCCAGGACGATGTGGTCACCCGTTCGATTACCCCGTCGCGAGCATAGATCGGGCTGAGCGGGTCACTCGGATCGGGTCGCCACCGCTCGATTGTCAACCCATAGTCCCGCGATGCACGGATCCGGTCCAGGATACTGTCGATCAACCTGTCATCGGACAGGATTACGTTGGCGTTTCGGTTGAACCAATAGCCACTCATGTCTCCGCCCCAGAAGGACAGGACAGGTTCGGGGCGGGACATGTCCGCCACATGGAATGTGCCGATATTGGCGATATCGGCGGCTCGGCGAACATAGTCCAGCAACCGGTTGGCAAAGTCCGGCGTTGGGACCGCAGCAACCAATGCGGCGACGTCATCCCGAGGCAAAGGGCGGGGAGGAAAGTTGTCATCCATTCGGGTGACAGATTGACCCCAAGAGTTTGCGATAGTCAAGGAGACCACAAATTCAAGCGACTCGGTGGACAGCCAGACATGCCCCAGCTTTTTTCGACCCGGAACCGTCCCTTGCACATGGGGCCATTTCCTCTTGAACGATTGATGCGTGGACCCGTGCCCGACCTGGACGCGGTTCCCCCGTTTCACCCGTTGAATTTCCGCCGTCCCGACATGCCGACCTCGATCGTCAACGCAATGGGCGAATACCAGGCGATGATGGATGCAATCCGACACGGGCAGGTAAACCCTGCGCGAGCCGGCTGTCCCGAGTCCCCGTTAGAGCGCGCCAACCACATCAAGGCCTTTGGTTATTTCTCTGATGCCAGCATGGTCGGAATTGGCCCGCTTCCCAATTTGGCGCGTCTGGAGCAACCATATCGCAACCCGGACATTGACCGACTGTCCCATGATCTGAAAACGCGCCAGACCAAAACCCTGGCTTCGGGTATTGATATGATCATGGCTGACCTCAAGGATGCGATGAACGCGCCCTCGACCACGATTGATGCCCACACCCACGCTATCGTTTTTCTTTACGACATGCCGCGGGATCCCGGGGTCGATGAAATAGGCTGTGATTGGTTGCAGGATGCCCAGCACCATCGGGCCTGTTTGCGGGCGACCGAGACAGCAGTGGTGATCGCAAATTACATCCGGCTGTTGGGATGGGATGCCAAAGCCCACACCGCGACCACCTCGGATGTGGACCTGAACAAGGTGACGGTGGCGGCGGGGTTGGCCTCGGTACGGGGCAGCGAACTGACCAACCCCTATGTTGGGGCGCGGTTCGGCGTGGCGGTGGTGACCACTGATTTCGATCTGGCCCACGACAGGCCGCTCCTGCCGCCGGACCAGCAGCCGATATTGCAGATCAAGGGGCCGCGCTGGTGGGTTGGTGCAGGGTCGCGGCGCTCGGCTTTGAACAGAGATCCCTATGAAAAGCGTGCTTTCAGGGATGGGCCGCATCCTTTCGAAACCCTCTCGCGGGTGGATACGCCGACCACGTATATAGATGAACCCAATGTCGCCCGTGTTCCCAAACGCGCCGATATGTTCGCGCGGGCTCAATTCGGAGACATGGGCAAGGCCAATCAGGAGGCGGCCAAGGGCGGTCACTACGCCCGCAAGGCAGCACCATCAATGGCGCAGCGAAGGATGCTGGGTGCCTTTGTTCTGTTGCAGGACGGAGCATCGGACGCTGGGCCCCGTCCGACGGATGCGGTCCGAAATGCTGCCAATATCAAGGCCGCCAGTTATTTCCTGGGCGTGGACGCGGTTGGGATATCGCGTTGCCCAGACTGGACCTGGTATAGCCACGATGCGACCGGCACGCCGATTGAACCAGATCACGACCAGGCGATCAGCATGATCATTGATCAGGGTTTCGAGACCACTGATGGCACGTCGGGGGATGATTGGATCGCGGTGGCACAATCCATGCGGGCCTATCTGCGATTTTCCCTTTTGGGGGGGGTTATCGCACGTCAGATCCGCAACTTGGGCTACAAGGCCAAGGCCCATACTGTTTTGGACGGTGAGGTGTTGCAGCCTCCACTGTTGTTGCTGAGTGGTCTGGGCGAGGTGAGCCGCATTGGTGAAGTGATCCTGAATCCGTTTCTTGGACCGCGCCTAAAGTCGGGTGTTGTGACCACAGATATGCCGCTGACACACGATAAACCGATCGATTTTGGCCTGCAAAATTTTTGTAACAGCTGCAACAAATGTGCCCGTGAATGTCCCAGCGGTGCAATCACTGCTGGTCCCAAGTTGATGTTTAATGGGTATGAGATCTGGAAATCGGACAGCCAGAAGTGCACCACGTATCGGATCGGAACACCGGGCGGGGCCATGTGTGGCCGGTGCATGAAAACCTGCCCGTGGAATCTGGAGGGATTGTTTGCCGAGGCCCCGTTTCGATGGGCAGCGATGAATTTCCCCAAGACGGCTCCGGCTCTGGCCAAATTGGATGATCTGGTTGGCAATGGTGAGGTCAACCCAGTCAAAAAGTGGTGGTGGGATCTGGAGTTGGACACCGCAGGCGCGTATCAGCCCACGCCCAATCCGGTGAACGCCCGCGCCCTGCAAAAGGATCTGACGTTGAATTTTGCCGATCAGACCCTGGCGGTCTATCCGGCTCCTCTGGCCCCACACCCCTGGCCTTACCCTTTTCCCATGGACCGCGAGGCCGGGATCGAAGCCTATCAAGCCATGATCACGGCCGAGGAGTATCAATCCCGACGGGCGCGAGGCGAGACTGGGGCCTGGGAGCATCGCTATGAAAACGATGGCGAGAGCCCGGTGTTGCCCGTGGTTGTCGCCAAGGCCGAGCAGATGGGAAGAGACGTGGCCAAATTCGAATTTCGTGCGATTGATGGGACCGACTTACCTGAATGGACGGCAGGGGCGCATCTGGATATTGTGGTGGCACCTGAATTCCTGCGTCAGTATTCCATGTCCGGCGACCCTGCGGATCGGTCCAGATATCAGATTGGTGTGTTGCGCGAAGACAACGGACGCGGCGGGTCGCTGTTGCTGCACAGGATCTTTGCAGAGGGGCGCAAGGTTTTCATCTCCAAGCCGATCAATCATTTTGCTCTGGAGGAAGCGGCGCAGAAAAGCTTTCTCATGGGGGGTGGGATCGGGATCACGCCAATGATGGCGATGGCGCATCGGCTGTATGCGCTGGGCGCGAAATTCGAAGTTCATTACTCTGTCTCATCCCGTGCAAGTGGCGGGTTTCTGTCAGATTTGGAAACGGTGCCTTGGGCCGATTGCGTGACGCTGCACATCTCGGACGAAGGCAGTCGGGCGGATCTGGATGGAGTGCTGGCGGGGTATCAATCCGGGTGGCATGTCTACACCTGTGGACCTGATCGCTACATGGCGTCAGTGCTTGATGCCGCTGAACGGCAAGGTTTCCCAGAGACGGCTCGGCATCTCGAGTATTTTTCGGTACCCGAGGTGCCCGACTATGAAAACCGGCCGTTTGTCTTGAAGCTGGCCCGTTCCGATCAGGTGTTGCAGGTGCCCGCCGACCAGACCGCTACGGATGTTTTGGCTGCAAATGGCATTCATATCGACGTCAAATGTTCTGACGGGATTTGCGGTGTCTGCAAATGCGGGCTGATCTCGGGCGAGGTGGAACACAGGGATTTTGTTCTGTCCAAAGCTCAGCGAGAGGGGGCTATTATCCTTTGTCAAAGCCGAGCGGTTGAAGAGGGTGGGGAAATCACCGTTGATCTTTAATGAACGCGATGGGCTCCCGCCCGTCACAGGGGTCTCATTCGAGACCCCGTTCCCGTTGGGCGTGGCATTGCACCCTAAAGGTGCAATGCCACGCCCAACAACCGAAGATGGTCCCGCAAGGGAGCGTCGCCGGTTGGCGGGAGCCCACCGGTGTTGAACGACAGACTGGGATACCTGGCGCGATGCCTAATGCCAGGTGTCCGGTAAATCTTCTTTACGCTTGGCCATAAAGGAGAGCAGTTCATCGTTCACCGCGGGGTCCAAGATTGGGGCTTCATACTGCTCCAAGTCGCGTTTCCATTTCTGATTGGCGCGCTGCACCATGTCTTGGCTGCCTCGGTCGCTCCAGGTTTCGAAATTCTGCTTGTCTGACAGCACAGCGTCATAAAATGCGTCCTGATAATGCCGCATCGTATGGCCGCAGCCAAAGAAATGTCCACCAGGGCCCACTTCGCCAAAGGCATCCATGGCAAAGGCCTCATCGTCAAAGGGGAGACCTTTGAGAAAGATGTGCAAAGCGCCCAGGTAGTCCGCGTCCATGACCAACTTTTCGTAGGACATGGTTAACGCTCCTTCCAACCAGCCGGCCGATTGCAGAACGAAATTGGCACCACTCATCACGGCTGCCTGCAAAGCTGTCACGGATTCCATCATTGACTGTGCATCTGGCAGTTTTGACGCTGAAAACGCACCCGAACAGCGCAACGGCAGCCCTATGCGGCGCCCCAACTGCCCGGCCACATAAGACCCAAGAGCGGCTTCGGGTGTGCCAAAGGTAGGCGACCCGGATTTGAGGTCCACGGTGGTGACGAAATTGCCGAAAATGACCGGAGAACCCGGGCGGGCCAATTGTCCCAGTGCGCTGCCGACCAACACTTCTGAATAGGCCTGGGTCACCGCGGCGGCCATGGACACCGGAGCCGTTGCGCCGCCCAGCACAAAGGGCACAATCACGGGGCATTGGTTGGCTTCGGCATATATTCGGATTGCACTGGACATGGCGTGGTCAAAAACCAGCGGGGAGTTCATGTTGATATTGGCCATGATTACACAGTTTTGATCGACAAAGCTGGCTCCAAAGGCGATGCGAGCCATGGCGATGCTGTCTCTGGCCCGCTCAGGAGCCGTGACAGACCCCATGAAGGGTTTGTCCGAGCAGGTCAGGTGGGCATACACCATGTCCAGGTGGCGTTTGTTCACTGGCAGGTCCGTGGGTTCACAGATTGTTCCGCTGGAGTGGTGCAGCCAGGGGGACATATAGGTCAGCTTGATCAGATTTTCGAAATCCCGGATCGTGCCATACCGGCGCCCGTTGTCCAGATCCCGAACAAATGGCATGCCATAGCCGGGGCCAAAAACCACGTTGTCGCCACCGATCTGGATTGATCGCGCGGGGTTGCGGGCGTGCTGGGTAAACGAGGGCAACGCCGATGCGCGCAGGATCTGGCGCAGGTGGCCCGGCTCGAACCGGACCCGTTCGCCTTGAACATCCGCCCCGGCGTCATGAAACAAGCGCAGGGCTTCCGGGTCGTCTACAAACCTGACCCCGATTTCTTTGAGGAGTTGATCTGAGCGCGCCTCGATCAGATCCAGGCGGTCTTCGCTCGCCAGATCATAGGTCGGGATGAGTCGTTTGGCACCAGTGATGATCTGTGGAGCCGCCAGGGGCGGTGAATTTCGCCGCCGTGTCCGGCGTGGTCGGATCGCATCCATGTCAGGCCTTTCTTTGGATTGAAACAGCCTGTTCGGCCGTTGTCCTGCCGCTTGTCCGTAAACGACCATGCGTCGGTATTGGACCTGGTCTCACGCGGATGTGTCGCGGTGCGACCTGATAGCAGAATGGAGGTGCAGGGATTGAATTATATTCTAAAATATGCATATGAATTGGTGAACACGCGCCGGATAAGGATATCGCCATGTTGAAATTGGGATTTGCGATAATGATGGGGGTCTTGATCCCCACAGTGATTTCGGCACAGGAAGCGCTGACGCCTGTCATGGTGACTGAATGGAAGGCGGTTTTCGCCAAGGTGGAACCGCGAGATACAGTTCCGGCGCGGGCCCGGATCGGTGGAACGCTGATTGAGCTAACCGTTGAAGAGGGCGATCAGGTGGCACGTGGTCAGGTGTTGGCCAGGATCCATGATGAAAAGCTGGCGCTGCAACTGCAGGCCGTCGAGGCCCAGATTGCTGCGCTGCTTTCGCAACTGGGAAATGCAAAGACCGAACTGACACGGGGCGAAGGCTTGCTGGAACGTGGTGTCACGACGGCCCAGCGTCTGGATGCATTGCGCACACAGGTCGCGGTTCTGGTCAGCCAGATCGACGCTCAGCAGGCACAGAAGCAAGTGGTTGAACAGCAGGTTGCCGAAGGGTCGGTGTTTGCACCTGTGGCAGGGCGGGTTCTGGATGTGCCTGTGACCAGCGGCGGTGTTGTGATGCCGGGTGAGCCGGTTGCGGTCTTGGCGGGGGGCGGGTTGTTCCTGCGGCTTGCGGTGCCGGAACGTCATCGGGTCGACCTCAAGGAAGGTGCCACGATCCGCGTGGGCAGCGGAACAGTGCAGGAGGGGCATCTGGCCAAGGTCTATCCACAGATTGAAAATGGCCGTGTGATTGCAGACGTCGATGTCCCGGAATTCGATGCCGATTTCGTCAACGCGCGGGTCCTGGTGCATTTGCCGGTTGGTCAACGCGTGGCGCTGTTGGTGCCGTCAGATGCGGTTTCCTCTCGCATGGGGTTGGATTTTGTGACGGTGCAGCATGACGGCGGGCAGGTCGAGCGCGCCGTGGTGCTGGGAGAAATTGTGGACGAACGGACCGAAGTGCTCAGTGGTCTGTCCGCTGGGGACCTGGTGGTGATCAGCCATGAGTGAACGCAAGCAACCTGCCTTGGGAATGGCCGGGGCGCTGACCCGGGCTTTCATCCAATCCCCGTTGACACCCCTGATGATCCTGGCGGCGCTGGCTGTTGGGTTGGTGTCCCTGATCAGCCTGCCACGCGAGGAAGAACCACAGATTTCGGTCCCTCTGGTTGATATTCATGTTCAGGCACCTGGGCTGGGGGCCGAAGATGCAGTCAAGCTGGTGACCGAGCCGCTGGAAACCATCGTCAAGGCGATCAATGACGTCGAACATATCTACAGCCAGACCCGAGATGACTATGCGATGGTTACGGCCCGGTTCCTGACGGGCACTCCGGCCGACAGCGCCATTCTGCGAGTGCATGACAAGCTGCGCGCGAATATGGACCGGATCCCGATGGGAATTGCCGAGCCTCTGGTGGTTGGCCGGGGAATTGACGATGTAGCCATCGTTTCCCTGACCCTGACGCCAAAACCGGGGTACGAGGCCCAGTCCAATGAACTGACCCGCGTCGCACGGGAATTGCAGGTTGAGGTGGCAAAAATCCAGAATGTGGGCCTCACCTATATCGTGGGTGAAGCTCAGGAGATGATCCGGATTGCCCCGGATCCCGAGCGGTTGGCGCTGTACGGCGTGACGCTGCAACAGCTGGCGGGCAAGGTGCAGGCCGCCAATCAGGCGTTTTCTACCGGACTTGTTCGGGACGGTGGCCAACAGATTCCGCTGGTCGCGGGTGAAACGATGACTGCGCCTGCAGATATAGGCAACCTGGTCTTGACGGCACGCGATGGCCGCCCGGTTTATGTGCGCGATGTTGCCGACATTTCCTTTGTTCCGGATGGGTCTGACCAAATTGTGGCGAATGTGACCCGGGATGAGTCCGGGCAGGCTCTGCGCACACCGGCAGTGACACTGGCCATCGCCAAACGGGCCGGGGCCAATGCGGTGGTCGTGGCAGAAGAGATCCTGCATCGGGTCGAGATGCTGAACCACAGGTTGGTTCCCGACGGGATCGGAGTGACGGTCACCCGGGATTACGGCGAAACCGCGGATGAAAAGGCCAATGAACTGTTGTTCCATTTGGGATTGGCTACGGTGTCAATCGTGGGGTTGGTATTTTTTGCCATAGGTTGGCGCGAAAGTATCGTGGTGGCCGTGGTCATTCCTGTGACAATCCTGCTGACGCTGTTTTCGGCCTGGATCATGGGCTATACGCTGAACCGGGTGTCGCTGTTTGCGTTGATATTTTCGATCGGAATTTTGGTTGATGACGCCATCGTGGTGATCGAAAACATCGCCCGTCATTGGGGGATGAAGGATGATGCAAATCGGGTGACCAAGGCGATCCGAGCTGTGGCCGAAGTGGGGAATCCGACAATCGTCGCAACGCTGACCGTGGTCGCCGCGTTGTTGCCGATGCTATTCGTAAGCGGTCTCATGGGCCCCTATATGAGCCCAATCCCCGCCAATGCCTCGGCGGCGATGATTTTTTCGTTTTTTGTGGCCGTGATCATTACGCCATGGTTGATGATCAAGATCGCCGGAGGAGCACCGGTGCATCATGACGAAGGGCAGGGGGGACGGCTGGGCCGGATATATACCGCCGTGGCGGCCCCGGTGTTGAAGACAAAAGCTCGGTCGGGGTTGTTCCTTTTGATCGTGGCCACGCTCAGCTTTGGGTCGATGGCGGCGCTGTACACCCGAGATGTGACGGTCAAACTGCTGCCCTTCGACAACAAGTCGGAACTGTCGGTGGTGATTGATTTGCCCGAGGGGGCGTCGGTCGAGGCAACGGATGCGGTGGCGCAGGATGTGGCCACGGCCCTGTTGAGCCTCTCCGAGGTTGTGTCCTTGCAAACCCATGCTGGCGCGGCGGCACCGTTCAACTTCAATGGTCTGGTGCGTCACTATTATTTGCGCGCTGAACCCCAATTGGGCGAGGTGCAGGTCAATTTGTCCCCAAAACACGATCGTGACCGTACCAGTCATGAAATTGCGCTCGAGATTCGGGGGGTGCTCCGTGAACTGGAGGTGCCGGCTGGCACCAGTTTGAAAACGGTTGAACCGCCTCCGGGGCCGCCAGTGATTGCGACTTTGCTGGCCGAAGTTTACGGGCCGGATGCCAGCACGCGGCGCGCGGCCGCCGCGCGGATCCGTGCGGCCTTTGAAACCGTTCCTTATGTGGTGGATGTGGATGACAGCTTTGGTGAACCGGCACGGCGGTTAAAGGTCAAAGTGTCCTCGGATCAGCTCGAATTCTTTGGCGTAGAAGAGGGCGACGTGTTCTCTACCGTTGGTCTGCTGAACGGCGGACAGACTGTGGGGTATTCCCATCGTGGTGATGGGCGCCGTCCAATTCCGATCCGGGTTGAACGCGACAAGGCCGATCGGGTGGTGGATGAACGTTTTCTGACCACTCCGATTCCGGCCAACGTGTTACCGGGCGCGCGCGGTGTGGTGGAATTGGGCGATGTGGTCCAGGTGAGCGAGGAACAGATGTCCTTTCCCATCTTCCGACACAATGGGCGCGCGGCAGAGATGGTCACCGCCGAATTGGCCGGAGATTTTGAAGCCCCCTTGTATGGTATGTTGGCCGTGGCCGATGCGTTGGATCAGATGGAGTGGAAACAAGGCGAGAAACCTGTGATCGCCATGCATGGCCAGCCCGAAGACGAAAGTCATGTGACCCTGTTGTGGGATGGCGAATGGGAGGTGACGTTTGTGACTTTCCGCGACATGGGCGCGGCGTTCGCGGTGGCGTTGCTGGGGATCTATATCCTGGTGGTGGCGCAGTTCGGATCGTTCAAGTTGCCGTTGGTGGTGTTGACGCCGATTCCCTTGACCTTTCTCGGGATTATGGGCGGGCATTGGTGGTTCGGAGCACCCTTTTCGGCACCGTCAATGATCGGGTTCATCGCATTGGCAGGGATCATCGTGCGCAACTCGATCCTGTTGGTGGATTTTATTCGTCATGAAGGAGATCCGAAGAAACCGACGATAGACGTGCTGTTGGCCGCGGGGGCCATTCGGTTCAAGCCGATCCTGCTGACGGCGGTGGCGGCTATGATCGGCGCAGTGGTGATCCTGGCCGATCCGATTTTTCAGGGGTTGGCGATTTCCCTGCTGTTCGGGCTACTGTCATCCACATTGCTGACCGTTCTGGTCATCCCGGCGATCTACCGGATTTTCAAAACCTGAGCGTGCTCTTACCCTCGTTGAGCTCCCGCCCGCCTGCCAGGCAGGCCGTTGGGCCAGGCAGCGCGCCGATGGCGCGCTGTGGTCGGCGCAGTGTGGTCGGATTGGCCGTAGCCTGCTATAGATTGGCGAACCAGTCGGGGAGCTGAGTGCGGGCTTCGAACCGCAGCGAACGGGTTCGAACAAGTCCGTTCTTTGGGTCGCGCAAGGGGGATTGCAAGGCTGCCCAGGCCTGATCCCGGGCCTGATCCCAGGGCAGTTCCGGCAATTGGGTGGCCCGCAGTATTTTTTGTTTGCTCAATCGGTCTGCCTTGCGCCACGCAGTTCCGGGCAATCCTTTTCCCTTGCTCCGTGCGACTTCCTTGCGCACTTCGTTTGTGCTCCACAAGACGTCGAAATTCGCATATTTGAGATGGGCCAGATACACACCGGGCGGCATCACAAAGGGGTAGCTCTCTACCAGCTTGGAACGGATCTTGATTCCGTGACGTTTCAGCCCAATTCGTTTTCGAACTGCCCAGGCCTTGGAGTAGTGACCGCTGAAGACCGCGGAACGTCGATGGTTCAGGGCCGATGTGCCATCTGGGATCGGGGAATCCGTCGGGGATTCAAAAACCTCCAGCCCCAAGGCAAAAAGAGCGTCGCCGGAGTTTTGCGAAAACAGATCCTCAAACCCTGTGAACAGCTGTGGGTCCAGGCAGATCAGTTCATCCGCATCGGTCCGGATCACCCAATCATAGACCTGTGCCAACCCGTTCTGAAGATTGTTCAACATTTCGCTGCGGAGACTGTCAAAA